>DAORKI010000025.1:0-38222 GCA_035439485.1 Bacteroidia bacterium | reverse complement strand
CTATTCGCGCTTTTTCAGCTGCTTCGGCTGCTTCCTTTTCTTTTGCAAGGCGCATAGCTTCTTTCTCCGCAAGTTTTTGGGCCTCTTTTTCAGCTTTTAATTTTTCTTCAGCTTCTTTTTGAGCCTTTTTTTCAGCAGCTAACCTTTGCTTTTCTTCTTCAATTTGTTTTGCTTTTAGCTCAGCTTGTTCTTTTGCCAACCTTTTTTCATCTTCGATTGCCTTTAAGCGAGCTTCTTCCGCTTCCTTTTTCTTTCTTTCTTCTTCTATTTTTTTTCTATAGGCTTCTTCTTCCTTAGCCTTTCTTTCGGCTTCAAGCCTGAGTTTTTCTTCTTCAGCTGCTTTTTTCTTCGCCTCCGCTTCTGCCAAGGCTGCCGCCTTTCTTTGCTCTTCAGCTAAATTTTTTGCTTCCAATTCTGCTTTTTTACGAGCTTCTTCTTCTGCTTTAGCTTTTAACAATTCTTCAGCTTTTGCTTTTTTTTCAGCCTCTAATCTTTTGGCCTCCTCATCTGCTGCCTTTTTTTTGGCTTCAGCCTCAGCTTTTGCAAGTGCCTTAGCTTCTTCGAGCGCTTTTTGTTTCGCTTCAGCTTCTTTTTTCAATCTTTCTTTTTCTTCTTCTTGCAATTTTCTTTTGGCTTCTTCTTCGGCTTTTCTTTTCAATTCAGCCTCTTCAGCTGCCTTTTTTCGTTGTTCTTCAGTTGCTAATTTTTCTAACCTTGCTTTTTCAGCCTCCTCTGCCTTTTTGCGAGCTTTTTCCTCGAGCAACTTAATTTCGTATTCCTTTTGCATGTCTTCGACACGCTTTTTAATGGTTTTATAATATTCAGGATCAAAGCCAAATTCTTGTGTTGATTTCACATAAAAGATACGCACCATGGGTTCATCCATAACAGAATTGTCAACACCAGGAAAGTCTCGAAGCATAGAAACATTGGCTCTATAGGTAAATAAACCATCAACCACTGCTTTGGGTGGAACATTGTCAGTATTTATCTCAATGGTTTTGGTGAGATAATTACTTTTAGAAAATGAGAGTGTGTAATTTTCGTCAGGCTCTAATTTGAACTCATAAAGTGCAGATTCATTTGTAATTTTTCTTTCAATTTCCTTCCCTTCATTTTTCAATACAATTGTTACCCCACCTGCTTTCAAATTATCCTCATCATACACTACCCCTTTTAACTCGAGATGCCACTTTACCTGCCCTAAAACATTTAAAGTTAAACAGCTCATCAATACAATCAAAATTATCAAAAATCTTGATTGAAATTTATATATTAACATTAATCAATAATTTCAATTTAAAGTTTGAAATAATACAATTCCAAAAGAGAGCAAATATAACTTATTTTCATTTATTTAAGGTGCATTAATTAAGTTTTAACTAACATTTAGTTTTTCATAAACTTAACCTAATTTTATACAAATTAAACTTAATCTTAACCAATTCAATCTTGCTTTTTTCCTTTGATGTAATTTGACCACTTTTTCCATAAAAATAGGCTTCTGTTTATAAAAATAAATAAAAATCAGTCAAGTTACATACGCCAACAATTACGCTTTTGTTAATCATAAGTAATGGTATTTTATTAGATCTTATCTGAGTTGCCATACTCATAATTTAGTTATAAATGTTTTACCATCAATCTTTCAAATTAAATTCAATTCCATAAATACAAATTATATCCGAAAATTTAATAACCAATATTTAATTATTCAAAACCAAATTCAACTTTTTTTTGTTGTTATTTGTCGTAATATTTTAACTATGAACTATCAATCTTTGGAATCAGCAATTTTAGACCTTGAAAAAAATGGTTATTTAATTAGAATTAAAGAAGAAGTTGATCCAAATTTGGAGATGGCATCAATACATTTAAGGGTTCATCAAAATGGAGGCCCTGCCATTTTGTTTGAAAATGTAAAAGGTTCACCATTTAGAGCAGTAAGTAATTTATTTGGTACAATAGAGCGTAGTCGTTTTATTTTTAGAAAAACATTAAAAGTAGTTAATAATTTAGTAAACTTAAAAAACAACCCTACAGAAATATTAAAAAATCCTTTTAAATTGTTGGGGATGATCCCAGGAGCAATAACTGCCTTGCCCAAAAAAAGCAGTCATTCTCCTGTTCAATTCTCATGCACTAATATTAATAATTTACCCCTAATAAAACATTGGCCAGATGATGGTGGAGCCTTTGTAACCTTACCACAAGTTTATACAGAAGATATTGATTTTCCTGGAGTTGCGAAGAGCAACCTTGGGATGTATAGAATTCAATTGACCGGAAATGCCTATGAACTCAATAAAGAAATTGGACTTCACTATCAGTTACACAGAGGTATTGGGGTGCATCAAAGTAAAAGTGATGCGCAAAATAGGCCCTTAAAGGTAAGTATTTTCATTGGCGGTCCACCAGCACATAGTTTTGCTGCGGTAATGCCTTTACCAGAGGGCCTAAGTGAATTAAATTTTGCTGGCGCATTAGCTGGAAAAAGGTTCAGTTATTCCTATGATGAAAATCAAAACTTTATTAGTAATGATGCTGATTTTGTTATCACAGGAGAAGTAATGCCAGGCGCTGTTAAACCTGAAGGACCATTTGGAGATCATTTAGGATATTACAGTCTAAAGCATCTTTTCCCTGTTATGAAGGTGCATAAAGTTTACCATAAAAAAAATGCTATTTGGGCATTTACTGTAGTTGGTCGACCACCTCAAGAAGACACTGCCTTTGGTAAATTGATACACGAAATTACTGGGCCAGTGGTGCCCAGTTCTATTCCTGGTTTACATGATGTGCATGCTGTTGATGCAGCTGGCGTCCATCCATTATTACTTGCAATTGGTAGTGAAAGATATACTCCTTATATTCAAGATAGAAAACCTCAAGAAATATTGACTATAGCCAATCATATACTTGGATTTGGCCAAATGTCATTGGCTAAATATCTTTTTATTGTGGCCAAAGAAGATAATCCAAAGATAAACATTCATCAAGTTGAAGCATATTTTACACATGTGTTTGAGCGTGTTGACTGGAGTCGTGACCTACACTTTCAAACAAATACCACTATTGACACTTTAGATTACAGTGGTGAATCAATCAATAGCGGTTCAAAGGTTGTTATAGCTGCAGCTGGAAAAATTAAGCGTTTGTTAATTAAATCAGTTCCCACTGACTTGCATTTACCTTTAAACTTTACAAAAATAAACCTGGCTATGCCTGGCGTATTATGTATAAGTACAGAACCGTTTATCGACTATAGTCAAACCGCAATAATAATTGATTTACTTGATAAAACTCTTCAAAGCCAAGACTTAACTGGGGTAGCACTCATTGTTTTATGTGATAATAGTGATTTTTGCTCAAAAAACATCAACAATTTTGTTTGGACTGTATTCACAAAAAGTAATCCCTCTCATGACATTTATGGTATAGAAAGTTTTACAAGATTTAAGCATTGGGGTTGCAATGGCCCGCTGATCATTGATGCGCGAAAAAAACCTTTTCATGCTCCTGATTTAATTTTAGACCAAAAAACAGAAAAAAGAGTAGATGAGTTATTTACTAAAGGGCATTCTTTGTTTGGCCTTGGGTAGCCAGTATTTCGACAATGTAATTTTAATAAGTAATTGAATCATTGTAGGATAATAAAACGACCATTCATTTTAGGAAATTTAAATCAATTGAAGTCGCTAAAAAAATACTAATTTTGACCAATAAATATCATTTAATTTATGTATAAAATACTTACCTTCTTGGGTTTTACCTTGTTTATTACTCAAGCATATGGACAAAAATCAAATCCAAAGTTATCAGCATCAACAAAACAATATCTTTGGTTGTCTCAACAAAATCAAAATAAAAACCTCATTCATGAAAATTATGTATATCATATGGATGGACAACAAAAAGTTTTTATCAATGCCATATTTAAAGTTGACCAAGTTTTTGATGAAAACATACTAAGGCATCAAGGAGTGGTTATTGGAACCAAAGCCAAAGATATTTGGACTGCTAAAGTACCTCTATCTTCGATACAACAATTTATTAAAACCGAAGGTATTCAATACATTGATTTAGATCAACCATGTTATCCTGAACTTGATACAGCAAGGCGATTAACAAGAGTAGATTCAGTACATCAAGGTATATTTTTACCTCAAGCTTATTCTGGAAAAAATGTGGTGATTGGTATTGTTGATGCTGGTTTTGATTATACCCATCCAACATTTTTTGATACTTCACTTACCCATTTTAGAATTAAAAGAGTTTGGGAACAAAAAAATAACAGCGGAAATGCTCCTGTTGTGTTTGGCTTTGGTTCAGAGTATTCAGATTCATTATCAATTTGGAACAAGCACTATGATGTGAGTGAAACAACGCATGGTACACATGTAATGGGAATTGCTGCCGGTTCTGGAGGTGGAAGCAGTATCAACAATAAAAGATTTAGGGGAATGGCCTTTGAAAGTGATTTGGTTGCAGTGGCTATTTATCCAACTGCAGCGCATTGGTTAAACACTGGCAGTGTTGATTTTTTAGATGGGATACATTATGTATTTAATTATGCAAACTCGATTAATAAACCTGCCGTTGCTAATTTAAGTTGGGGATGCCCACTTGGTCCACGTGACGGAACTTCATTATTTAGTCAGGCATGTAATAATTTAATAGGAAATGGAAAAATATTTGTTCTTTCAGGTGGTAATAATGGAAACAATAATATTCATCTAAAAAAAACCTTTGCGAGTAATGACACTATTGTTAATACCATTTGCACCTTCTCAACAAACTTAAGTGAGAAAAAAAATCAACTCGATATATGGGGCGAAGCGGGCAAAAGTTTTTGCATGAATTTTAGTCTCTATAATGTGAACAATAAAATTGATAGCACTGCCACTATTTGTTTAGATGACAGTACACATCAGTTTAACTTATTGGGTACCAATGGAGATACCCTATTTATAACTGTTACCACAGTTGCCAGTGAATTCAATGGTAAACCTCACATGTTAGTACAATTATATTCAAAAGTAACTGATAAATTAGCAGTTAGCATTACCAGTAATAGCGGAACTGTAAACATGTGGCAAGGTATTGTAATTAATACATCAGGTTATTATGGCACTTTTACCAAAAGTGGATATACTTGGGCTGTAAATGGTGATAATGTTATGACATGTGGTGACTTGGTAAGCACCGAAAATGCACTTGCGGTAGCTGCATATAACAGTAAACCAACCTTTACAAATATTTCAGGGCAATCATTAACCTATTCAGGTTATGCTAAAGGAGCTATTGCTTCATTTAGTAGCAAAGGACCAACAGCCGATGGAAGAGTAAAACCTGACATTGCTGGCCCTGGACTAGCCCTTGCATCATCTGTGAGTGGAGTTGATTCGACATATTTAATTGGTGGTTCAGATTATAGTTCTGTGATTGCTGCAGCTACTTCACCTACAAATGGTGAAACCTACAGTTATGCTATGGCTGGTGGCACCTCCATGTCGAGCCCTGCTGTGAGTGGTATTGTGGCTTTATTATTACAAGTTGATACAACCTTAAATCCAATTGAAGTTAAAGACCTATTATTTAATACTGCAATAACAGACAGTAAAACAGGGGTTTTGCCTGATAGTGGTAGCACCATTTGGGGTCATGGTAAAGTAAATGCTTATGGTGCTATGGCTTCATTGTTGGGTGTTTTGTCAGTAAAAAATGGAAGCAATAATTTACCCACCTTTATTTATCCAAATCCTAGTAAAGGGAATTTCAACTTGGAGATATATAGTATTGAAAATATTGATGCCTCTATTACTGTATTTGATATAACAGGAAGAAATGTAAAAAAAATCAATCATACCCTCAACAAAGGAGTTACATTGTTAGAACTGAACATGTGTGAAGAAGCCAGAGGAGTTTACTTTGTTCAAATTAAAACTAACTTAACACAAGTGACTAATAAAATAATTAAAGATTAGTGTAAATCATTCAACATTGAAAAAGATTGTATTACTTTTTTTATTGATTATCCACTTTAATTGTATTGCGAAACAAAATAATGATTCGCTTCCTAATATAATCTTACTTTATACTCCAATAAAGGAAACTTTTTTTGTAAGTGGAATTAATTTAAATCGCTATACTGCTATCGACAATATGGTTTCTCCATTGGTTTATGATGGCTATGGACTTGGCGCTAATTTTGGTCTGTTAAGACAAAAAAGTAAATCTAACACAAATTTAAATTTTAGCTTTTGTTCAGCAAAGTTGAATAACGAATTGCAAGCAAAACACTATGCTACTGAGCTAAATCACATGTTGATGAATTGTGGAAAGAGCTATGAAATAAACAACTTAACATTTAACACCATAGTCACATCAATAGGCTGGCAATTCAATCAAGTATTATATTTTAAATCCAATTCACAATTTCAGAATTCGAGTTTAACATACCATATTTCATCTGCAATTTCACCAGTTTTTCGATTCGAAAAATACTTATCAATTAAAGAAAACAAAAAAAGATTAGCTTTTAAAAAGCAAAGATATATGCGCATAAATTACCAATTTTCAATTCCCATATTGGGAGCTATTGCACGTCCCAATTATAATGTGATACGAAAGTTGAATGATGGCACAGGAAGTAATTATGAGAATTCATTAGCTAGTGAAGTAATTTCTAATTATAAGCTATATAGTTTCAAAAGTTTTTTTGCAATAAATAGCATTTTATGCCTAGAGTATTATTTTAAAAATGGGAACCGTTTCATGCTCCAATACTATTTTAACTTTGAACAAATGAAAAAGGAACATTTTTCATACAAGGTGGCACAATCAGGGCTTCAGTTTTGTTTATTAACTAGGTTAAATTCTAATTAAAATGAAATTGAAAATTTTGCTTTTTCCTTGCATTTTGTTTGCTCTTGGTTGCCATAAGGTGGTTAGGCGCGACATTCCTGAAGCTAACGCCTCAGCTGTTTTCAATTACCTATGGAATGAAATTAATACAAAATATTCATTTATTGAATTTAAAAATCTCAATTGGGAAGATATTAAAAATAAGTATCAAAGTCAAGTGTATGATGGTATGGAGCAGGAAGCATTATTTAGGATTTGTTCCAATATGATGAACGAATTAAGGGATGGACATGCGAATTTAATTGCTCCATTTGATGTTTCTTACTATTATCCTATTTTTTTAAATAGCCCACAAAACTTTAATAGTCGATTGGTACTTACAAATTATCTTATGCGTCAAGGTGCCAACATGCAAAGTACTGGAGCTCTTGATAATTGTATTTTAGATTCGCTAGGTATAAAAATTGGCTACGTTCGTTATAACTCTTTTAGCGAAAAATTGTACACCGAAGATTTAGATTATGTAATAAATAAAATGCAAAATTGTGATGGATTAATACTCGATATACGTAGTAATGGAGGTGGTTCTGCTGCAAATGTTTTTGCTTTAGCAGGAAGGTTTGCTGATAGCAAAAAACTTGCATTTCGATCATTTGCTAAAAATGGAATTGCGCATGACGCATTTGATGAAGGGAAAGATTTATATGTTAGCCCACAAGGAAATAAACAATTCACAAAACGTATAGCAATCCTTACAAATAGAGGCTGCTATAGTGCTACCTCCTTTTTTACCTTAGCCATGAAATCATTTTCTTATGTTAAAGTTATTGGCGATACCACTGGAGGCGGACTGGGCGTTCCAAACGGTGGTCAATTGCCCAATGCTTGGTCCTATCGCTTTTCTGTAACTAAAACTTTAACGCCAGATGGAAAAAATTTTGAAAATGGAATTCCACCAGATATTACTGTTTGGATGCAAGATAGCTCTGTTAATAAAGGTATTGATGATATAATTGAGCGAGGAATAATGTATATAAAAAGCGGAGGATAACAACACAGTCTTCACATGAATTAATTTTCTATTCAGTTTTTTGAGGCTTTTATTGTTTGGTTAACTATTATTGGAATAAAAACCAAATATTATTATTCAACTTAATTAAAAATTATAGAATGCCTCAAATATATAGATAACAATTATCCTATATTTAAATCCTTCTCATATAATCTACCAATAAATATACAAGTAGATTTCTAATACGCGGTTTTGCAATTATTATACATCATAAAAAGAATGATTGATCATAAAGCTTTAGTTATTACATAATTTCATTGATAGTTTACATAATTCCATTTTGTAATTGTAGCAATTAAAATCTTAACCTACATCAAGATTTAATCGAACAAAAGTCAAGATATTTGTACCTACAAACAAATTAAAAATACAGCACTATGCAAACAACCAACTGGTCCATAGACCCAACACACAGCGAAATACTTTTTAAAGTAAAACATTTAATGATTACTAATGTTAAAGGTGAGTTTCGTAAATTCAATGCCACCTTAAGCAGTGATGGAAATAACTTTAGTCAAGCTAAGGTTAATGTAACTATTGACACAGCATCAGTTTTTACGAATGAAGACAACCGTGATAATCATTTGAAAAGTGCCGACTTTTTTGATGTTGAAAATCACAAAGAAATTAATTTTGTTGGCACTTCTTTCGATAAGGTTGATGATGAAAATTACACTTTAAAAGGTAATCTAATAATTAAGGGCGTGAGCAAAGAAATTAGTTTAAATGTTGAATTTGGGGGCATTAACAAAGATCCTTGGGGTAATGAAAAAGCAGGTTTTTCTGTAAGTGGAAAAATTAATAGAAAAGATTTTGGTTTAAATTGGAATGCAGCCCTTGAAACGGGAGGTGTTTTGGTTAGTGATGAAGTTAAAATTAATGCTGAAATACAATTTGTAAAACAGGCTTAATTCTTTAAATTAAATCTAAAAAGCGTTTAAGCAATTTGTTTGCCTAAACGCTTTTTTATATTATCTTATTCCATTTTACTCTTAAAAACTGCGATTATTAATGACATTCTTTAATCCAATTTTTATCATAGATGTTTTGCTGTAATTAACAATAAACTTCTTCAAGTCAATATCTTTAATGTAAGATGGTTTGGGCAACACCTCCATTGGGTTTCAAAATGCAACAATCTGTTCTAAAAATTTTCAACATTTTTATTACTAACTTTCATGTAAAATAAACCTTTAGTCTCAAATTTTAATAAAACTTCATAAAATAATTGAAATATTAAATCTAACAAATTCAAAAGCCATCAACAAATTAGATATAAAATTAGATTAAAAAAATGACTGAGAAATTTTAATATATTCGCTCCATCAAATCATATGAATATTTTTAAGATGAATGAAGAAATACAAAACTATCACAAAGCCTTAAATGGTGCTGATTTAGAAATTTGTGAATTGCTATATAAGTTGATTAATGCTGAGTTCAAAGATGTTGAAAATAAGATTTGGCATGCACATCCGGTATGGTTTATAAATGGAAATCCTATTGTTGGTTATGATAAATTAAAAAATTGTGTCCGGTTGCTTTTTTGGAGTGGGCAATCATTTGATGAACCTAAATTAAAAAACGAAGGTAAATTTAAGGCAGCTGAAATTCGTTATACCGAAGCCATTCAAGTAGAAGGTGAAGATTTAAAGCGTTGGTTGGAAAAAGCTAGAAACATCCAATGGGACTACAAAAATATTGTGAAACGAAAAGGTGTGTTGGAAAGGCTGAAATAATTAGCCGTACCAAATAATTAAAGACATTCAATTTTGTTTTTGAATATTCATATCAAACTTATGCCTAATTTTGTGGTATGAATAATTCATCACAGACAGTACTCGAAATTGAAGGCATGGATTGTTCCAGTTGTGCCTTAAGTATTGAAAAAAAATTAAACGAAAGAGGTTTAAAAAATGTAAGCGTTAGTTTTCCTAATGCTGAGGCTGTTTTCACGAATGATGCCAATTTATCTCTCAACAGTATTATCAATGATATTGAAAGTTTGGGTTATAAAGTTTTACTTGATAACCATCAGGATGATAAACGATGGTTTAAAACTATTGCAGGTCGATTTTACCTTACTCTCCCATTTAGTGCTACTCTGCTATTGCATATGATTTTTCCTGAGAGCATTTTAAGTAATAATTGGGTTCAGTTATTTTTATGTTTGCCAGTATTCATCATTGGATGGTTTAGTTTTGGTAAAAGCAGTATTGCTTCAACCATAAATGGTACACCAAATATGGATGTACTGATTTTATTGGGTTCAAGCGCGGCTTTTGCATATAGCCTTATAGGAATGTTTATTATGCCTAATAGTCATCACATGCTATTTTTTGAAACTACCAGTACAATTATTACACTTGTGCTTTTAGGCAATTTAATAGAACAACGAACTGTACAACAAACCACTACAGCTATTAAAGATTTGGCGCAACTACAGCCTCAAACAGCAAAAAAAGTATATTTATTTTTAGGCGAAGAAAAATCTGAAGAAATTAATTTCAAGGAAATAAAACCTGGTGATATTTTATTAGTAAATACAGGGGATAAAATTCCTGCGGATGGAGAAATTATTTGGGGACAGGGAACTGTTAACGAGAGTATGATTACAGGTGAAAATATACCTATTGAACATACCATCAGTTCAAAAGTATTAGCGGGAACAATTTTGGAACAAGGTACATTTAAAATGCGTGTTACCAAAAGTAATGATGACAGTGCTCTTGCACATATTATAGGTTTGGTGAAAGAAGCACAGAGAAATAAACCCGAGATTCAAAGGTTAGGCGATAGAGTAAGTAGTATTTTTGTACCTACAGTGGTAATAATATCTGTTGTTACTTTTTTAATAACTTATTTTGTGTTGGAAAAGACATTTTCCAACAGTTTAATCAATGCAATTGCTGTATTGGTAATTTCTTGTCCTTGTGCTATGGGCTTGGCCACCCCCACTGCGGTAATGGCTGGCTTGGGAAGAGCTAGTAAAAATGGTATGTTGATTAAGGGCGCCACGACAATGGAAACATTATCAAAAGCAAAAGTTGTTTTTTTTGATAAAACTGGTACTTTAACCAAAGGTAATTTTGTGATTGAAGGCTTAAAACTTTTTAGTGAAATAAGTGTTCAGGAGGTCAAAGATGTGGTGTTCAGTATGGAATCTCACAGCAGTCATCCAATCGCAAAAGCCTTATCCAGTAATTTAAAAAATGAAACAAAACCAAAAAAGTTGACAGAAGTCATCGAACATAAAGGATTAGGATTAGAAGCATTTGACGAACTAGGGAATACATACATATTGGGTTCAAAGAAGTTTTTAGAAGAACAAAAAATTGAAATAGATGAGATTAACTACGATATATATTTATGTTTGAATAACAAGTTAATAGCGGCTTTCAGAATAATTGATGGCGTAAAGGATGACGCCAAATTACTCATTAAAAAATTAAAAGAACTTCATATTGAAGTGGTGATGTTGAGTGGTGATAAAAGAGAAAAGTGTGATGCAGTGGCTGCTGCATTGGATATTAAAAAAGTGTACAGTGAACAATTGCCAAATCAAAAATTAGAAATACTAAAATCCTATGGGGCCCAACAAATCACAGTTATGGTAGGTGATGGCATAAATGATGCACCTGCATTAAGTGCCGCACATGTTGGAATTTCATTGAGTAGTGCTTCAGAAGCGGCCATCAATGCAGCACAAATTGTGCTTATTAAACCCCAACAAATGATGGATGTTTTTGAAGTTATTAAATTGAGTAAAGCCACAATGCAAACCATTAAACAAAATTTGTTTTGGGCTTTTTTATATAATATTATAGCCATTCCTATTGCAGCTGCAGGTTTTTTAAGTCCAATAATTGGTGCTTTAAGTATGGCATTTAGTGATGTAATTGTAGTAGGTAATTCTATTCGATTAAAATTTAGAAAGGTATAAGATGCTCCATAAGTTGTTCAGGCAAAGTTTAAAACCTTTTAGTCGTGTGCTTCATGAAAAAGCCTACAAAGAATGGTTACGTCTTTTTGATTTTTTTAAAGATGAAAACATAAAATATCCAACAGAAGTTAAAGCTATGGGATATGAATGGCAAGTGCATCATGGTGCCACTTTTATAAATCAATTTGAAAGTATTTTTATAGATCAAATTTATAAATTTAACAGCAACACAAAGTCTCCCATCATTATTGATTGTGGCGCAAACATGGGCACTTCGGTTCTATATTTTAAATGGCTGTATCCAGAATCAAAAATAACAGCGTTTGAACCCGACCAATTAATCTTTGAAATATTGAATCACAACATTTCATCAAATAAATTAGGCCATGTTGAACTAATAAACAAAGCTGTTTGGATTTCAAACCAAGACATGTTTTTTAACAGTAATGAGGCACAATCAGGTAAACTCACTCAAGATGAAAGAAATAAAAGAGTATCATGTGTTCATCTAAAAAATTTCTTACAAAATTTCAAGCACATTGATTTTTTAAAATTAGATATTGAAGGTGCCGAATTGCCAGTTTTGCAGGACATTTCGAGCGAATTGCATCGAATAGAGCATATATTTATAGAATATCATAGTGTTATTGAACAGCCTCAGAAATTATCGCATTTACTAGCTATATTAGAACAAGCTGGCTTCAGATATTTTATAGGGGGTAACCACAGCAAAAGTCCTTTTACCAATCGTGTGGTGGAAGATGAAATGGATTTAACTTTAGATATTTTTGCGACAAAAAGTTAAAGCAAATCTTTATACACTGCCTCAATTACTTTCTCCTCATTTTCCCAACACAATTCCTCACTTGCCTTTTTAATATTAAGTAACCAATGTTTATAAACGGGTGCATTTTCATCCAAACTATTAATTGCTACAGCTACTGATTTTGCTGTTACTTCAGGTAATAGCACGCCAAAGGGATATTGCAGATAAATCTTTTCAATCTCAATCAATTTTGAGGCAATTACTGGTAATCCACAAGCAAAATAATCGAATAATTTATTAGGTAAACTGTATCTGTAATTTAAGTTATTATCTTTATCTAACGTAAGTCCTGCATCTGCGCAAGCAGTATAATTAAGCAATTCGAGATAAGGTAACTTGTTAATAAAAATTACTTTTTTATGTAAATTTGAATCCACTACCATTTGTTTCAATAAAGGAATAGCATCACCTGCACCAATAATATATAACAGGGTATTTTCAACAAAGTTCATAGCTTCAACCGCCTCCTCTCCTCCTCTACTCACATTGATACCTGAACCTTGCATAATAATAATTTTTTTATCTAAAGGTAAGTTCAATTTTTTTCTAAGCTCAGCTTTTGCTTCAAATTGTAAATTGCTTTTACGAGGCACATTCCGTAAAACATTTAACTTTACTAAGTATCTTGTTTCATAAATTTGAGCAATTGATTCGTTCACTGTAAATATTTTCTTTAATTTAGGGAAAATAAATTGTTCCACACTCATCCAAATTTTTTTCTTAGTGGGATTGTCTTGTAGCTCAGGTACTTCAGTAAAATATTCATGCGAATCATATATCAAAGGCAATCCTTTAATTTTACTGATGAAAAAATTAGGCAATAAGGTATCTAAATCATTCGCCACCAAAACATCAATTTTTTTAAACAGTAAAAACATAAACAAACGGAAATGATACTCAGCATAAAAGGCAACACCTTTAGTAAAAGTCAATTTCATTCGATGGTGTTTAAAATGTTTAACAGGCATGCTGTTTTTTAATAAACGTCCAACCAACATCACTTCAAAGCCCATATTGAGTAATGTTTGAGCTACTTTTTGCACACGTTGATCGGTAGCTAAATCATTGGTAACACTTAATACTACTAACTTTTTCAAATTGTTCAATTTCCTTTTAAACGCAATTATGTTTCACTTATTAAATCACACTTCTCAACAATCATTACTTAATAACATCTGTTCAAATCAAAACAAGATTAATTTGAGATCATTAATTTTGTAAATGTGAATGCAATAATACAAAACCAATCATTAAAAGCGTATAATACCTTTGGCATTGATGTTAAAGCGAATTATTTTGCAGGTTTTAACTCAACCGAAGGTTTAAGGCAAATCCTTGCTTCATCTATCTTTCAACAAAATGAACAATTAATATTAGGTGGAGGTAGCAACATTTTATTCACTAAAAATTTTGAAGGTATTGTGTTACACAATCTTTTAAAAGGTATCTCAAAAGTACAGATAAGCGACCATGAATATCATGTGACTGCTGCTGCAGGTGAAGTTTGGCACGAGCTTGTATTATATGCCATTGACAATAATTTAGGTGGAATAGAAAATTTGAGTTTAATACCTGGATTTGTAGGAGCCAGCCCAATGCAAAACATTGGTGCTTATGGGGTAGAAATTAAAGATATTTTTGTGAGCCTCAAAGCCATTGAAGTGGCTACAGGCTCCATTAAAACATTCACAAAAGAAGAATGTCAGTTTGGTTATAGGGAAAGTTTTTTCAAAAGAGAAGGTAAAGGAAAATTTATAATTTTAGAGGTTACTTTTCAGTTAAGTAGCCATCATCAACTCAATACCAGTTATGGCGCTATTGAACAAGAGTTGAACAAAATGAATGTTTTGCCTAGTATTAAAAGTATAAGTCAGGCGGTAATCAACATTAGAAGTAGTAAATTACCTAATCCAAAGGATATAGGAAACGCTGGAAGTTTTTTCAAAAATCCCACTATTGCTATTGCTCATTACGAAACGCTAAAAAAACAATACCCTGATTTACCAGGTTATCCGGTGGATGAAAAAAGCATTAAAACTGCTGCAGGATATTTAATAGAAAAATGTGGATTAAAAGGATTTAGAAATCAAGATGCTGGCGTACACCAAATGCAAGCACTCGTATTGGTAAATTATGGCAAAGCAAGTGGCCACCAAATTTTTGATTTATCAAACCTAGTGATTGAAAAAGTACTTGATAGATTTGGAATTGAACTAGAGAGAGAGGTTAATATTTATTAAATACCAAAAGGATTTGAGAACCTAACATCTTTTTTCAATTTCTCATCAGTCAATGTTTTCAAAAAAGCTACCAGAGCCGCCTTTTCGCTACTATTTAAGCCTAATTTAAGTGGTGCAGGTTCAATGGCATTTACTTGCTGATTTTGTTCTTCTAACATAAATATTTCCAAATCAGATAAAGGTTTTTGGTACAATCGTGGGCTCAAGTTGGAATTAGGTTTAATTCTTGAATTGTAATGTTCTACAACTTCTTCAAGAGAGTTGAATCTTCCATCGTGCATGTAGGGTGCTGTTAATGCGACATTTCTTAAATTAGGTATTTTAAATTTGCCATTTTGTTTACTATCATTCGAAATCGCTCCAAGACCATTGTCATCGTAATTTAAATCTAATCCAATATTAGCAAAAGGTTTAGTTCCATAATAGCCACTGATTATCTCAGGACGATGACATGAGCCACACCTTGCTTTACCATAAAATAAACTTAAACCTTTATTTTCAAGTGCTGAAAAATTATTTAATTGAATTAAGCTATCAAGCAAAACAAATCCAAATGGAAAGTTTACAGAGGCTGTTCCTTCATCCAATCTAGTATTTTTAGGCACAATACATACTGAAAATGCAGCCAAGGCTTCTTCAATTCCTTCTAATTTTATCTCTTCACTTCCATAAGCTTTATAAAATAGGTCTTTATAGTATTTTTTTTGTTTCAATTTGTTCACCAAAGCATTAGGGTCTTGCATCATTTCATCATGGTTGGCCACTGGTTTCAAAACTAAATTGGTCATGCTTGATGCCCTTCCATCCCAAAACAATACAAAATTATTCCCCGTAATTGAAAGCGTATTCCTCTTTAGCACATTCCCAAGCACTCCTTTGTGAAATCTTACATTATCGGCAAAACCTTTATCTTGAAAATGGCAAGAGCCACATGAAATATTATTATTGAAAGAGAGTGTTTTATCATAAAAAAGGACCCTGCCAAGTGTAATTTTATCATCAGAAAGGTTTAATGAACCTACAAAAATTTGCGCATATTCACTATAATCATAAGGTTCTACAGGCAAAACAGGACCAATTTCACCACCTGAAACCAAAGTTTGTTTATCTTCTTTTTTTGAACAAGCATAAATGGAAATGCTTATTGATAAAAACAATAAAATTTTGATTTTTAAATTCATGGTAAATCGTTTTAAAATTTAAAATAAACAAAAAGCGTTAATGGAATTCTAACTTCAGTTCCACTGAAGGTAGTTTTCCCTGATTGATCTTGACTTACATAAGTAAATGTACCAAAAGGTGAATTTGGAGCATTTGACTCGTAAGATGAACCAGTTTGATTACTAGAACCTGAGACATAATACAAGGCAGCCTCAGTTCCAACACTAATATTTTTCCATACGTTGTAATTTATTGACATGAATGGGCCATATCCCATTGATTTTGTGGTAGTTTTGGTATCCGATTTAGTCAATGTAGTGCCTGAGGCGGTAGTTTGTGAACTTTCAGATTTTGTTTTAATAAAGGCATTTGATATTAAAAAATCTAATCCAAAATTTAAATTCAATCGTTTAAAGTACATTTTTCGGTAGTAAATTCCAACCCTATTGTCAATAGCTACAGAACTTAATTCCTCCACAGAAGGAGGTATAATGATTGGCGAGCCCAAATTTGATGTACTGCTCCCATCTGTCTTACTTTTAGTATTTGAAATTTGATAATTGGTCCCATAACGTATCCCAATTTTTTTGTAACCAATATTTCCAGTAAGCAAATAGGGCATATTTGATTCAAAATTTTCATTAAAACTCAAAAATTGTTTTACGAATTGGGTACAATTTAATCCTTGTTCATAATAAAATTTTCTCTGTGTGGTGTCGGTGACAGTTGATTGAGCATAGGAATTTAATGCATTTATTAATAATAATGCAAAAAATAATTGTTTAAAAATTTTAGTCATAAAATAAATAATATGGAGTAAATCTAAAATTTTTAATAAATCTGAACAAATAAATTATTAATTTTTGTTCTATTTATTCTTTTAAATTTAAAGAAATTGGCATAGAACTATTCAAATAAGTGCTGTCCTACGTACAATTTATTTTTTCTATAAATCATTAAAATTCAGTTATTAAAAATACATTGTGCATTTAATTTATTTACTTTATTTTGTGGTTTCATTAATTTTTTATTACTTGCACTGTTTATAAACAACAGCCTTATGAATCATAAAAAATATCTAAAGCTTACCCTTTTTAGTTTTGCAATAATTTCTGCTGGAATTTTTATTACTGGTTGTAGTGGTGATAAAAAAGACGATGGCGCTCATGAAGAAGATGTTATTGATACTAATAAAGACAACATTGTAAGTGTAAATGGAGAACTTTTTAGTATTCCATCTCCTCTTCAAACAAGTATTTTATTAAAAAATAGTGGTGCTAATTATTCTAAAGATTTACTTAATGTTACGAGTAAATTACCTGGTTATTCAACAGAATACAAAAAGGCTTTAAATCTTGGTGTTTATGGTGCCGACCTAGGTTACGTAATAATTTACGGACAAACTCAAGATGCATTAGGATATTTAAATGCTTCAAAAAAATTAGCAGAAGATATTAATGTTTCTGGTGCTTTTGACGCAAATTTAATGAAGCGTTTCGAAAAAAATATGAGCAACAATGATTCATTATTATCTATTTTCACATCTGCTTATCGTGCAACAGATAGTTATTTAAAAAATAACGATAGAAATGCTGTGAGTGGAATGGTAATTACAGGTGGTTGGGTTGAGAGTTTGTACTTTACACTAAATATTTTAAAGAAAGATTTTAAAAATAAGCAAACAGTAATTCAACGTGTTGGAGAACAAAAAAATACACTTGATCACGTAATCAAATTACTTACTCCTTTCTATCAAAACCCTGATATGACTGAACTTACAGAACTAACAGATGCTTTACTAGAATTGTATCATGATTTTGAGGATATTGAAATGAAGTACACTTTTGTTAAACCTACTACTGATGTGGCCAACAAAATCACAACCATCAATAGTACCACAGAAGTAAAAATTACTGATGAACAGTTGAATAACATTTCAGAAAAATTGAATGGTATTCGTCAAATGATTATAAACTAAACCACTCTTAATTAAAACTATAGCTTATGATTCGTAAATTCACCATAGCATTTGCATTAATTGTTGCTCTTGTTAGTTTTAGTAAAAAAGCATCAGCACAATGTGATACTGTAACTAATGCCTGCATGCGCCACATGACCAATAAATATATCAGTGATGGTCAGCACTATCGTGCCTTATTATTAGACAAAGAAATAGCCGAATTTCAATCCACTTTTTATGGAGGCACAACCTACCGTATTGCTGTTTGCAGCGGACTAGGAGATGGCAATCTTGTATTCAGAATATTTGATAAAGAGAGAAATTTATTATTCGATAACAGTGAACAAAAAAATTCACCTTATTGGGATTTTAAATTTGTGTCAACACTTGATTGTACAATTGAAGCTCAAATTATTCCTGGAAAAGCGCCAAGTGGCTGTGCTGTGATGATGGTAAGCTTTAAGCAATAAAATACTTTTAAGTTCCAAAAAAGACATTATCAGCAATGATTAATGTCTTTTTTTTTGTTTTTTAATGGATATGATTAAGTTTACATTTTATATTTGAATGTTAAGCAAAATAACTTTTTACTATGAGTGAAAATATACTTAGGGCACTAATGCAATTGTTTGCCATCATCGCTAAAGTTGATGGAGTAAATGTTATTGGAAGGAATATTGTTCAATTATTTTTAAAGCAACAGTTAAATCAAGAATTGGTTGAACAGTATTTAAAACTATTTGATGACCACATTGAATCAATACATAAACTGAGCAAAGGTGCTGATGCAACCAAGAAGCTTTCCCTTAACTCTGTAAAGGTTTTACGCATTTGTTCTGAAATTAACAAAGAATTGGCTCAGCGTCAAAAGCTAGTAGTGCTCATACGCTTAATAGAATTTATTAATTCCAATGAAACTGTAAGTAACCAAGAACTGGAGTTTGTTGATACAGTTGCTTCTACATTTAATATTGATGAAAGTGAATATAAAACTTGTTTAAAGTTTATAAATAGCAAAACAGCCTATGAGTTTAGTTGTCCATTTACCCTTGTTATTGACAGTAAAAAATCATCAAATATTGGTGAATCAAAATTTCATCTGAGTGAAACATTAACTGGACAAATTTCGGTGTTATATATTCCAAGTGTGTCAATGTACATTTTTAGATATTTTGGACATAGCGAAATATATTTAAATGGGCAAGAAGTTAAGGAAAATCGAGTTTATATTTTCACCCAAGGTTCAAGCATAAGAAGCACTAAATTACAACCCATTTTTTATAGTGATGTGGTAGGAAGCTTTTTAGCGAGCAGCGAAAAGGCAAAACTACAATTTCAAGTGAAAGCCTTGGAATACCGTTTCAGAAGCGGTAAAACTGGGTTACATCCATTAAATATTAATGAAGAATCGGGCACACTGATAGGAATTATGGGAGGCAGTGGAGCTGGAAAATCAACCGTACTTAATGTGCTAAACGGTATGGAAATGCCATACAAAGGTGAGGTACTGATTAACGGAATCAATATTCACACTGAAAAAAAGAAAATAGAAGGTGTAATTGGTCATATTTCTCAAGACGATTTATTGATAGAAGAATTGACAGTTTTTCAAAATTTGTTTTACAATGCCAAATTGTGCTTTGCCCAATACGATGAGGAACGCATTAAACAAATGGTTTATGATTTATTGAGCGATTTAGGATTAAGTGAAACTGCGAATTTAAAGGTTGGTAGCCCACTTGAAAAAACCATCAGTGGTGGTCAAAGAAAAAGATTAAATATTGGATTGGAATTAATTCGTGAACCTTCGGTATTGTATGTAGATGAGCCTACCTCAGGACTTTCATCTCGCGACAGCGAAAACATCATGGATCTTTTAAAAGAACTTGCATTAAAAGGAAAATTAGTTTTTGTAGTAATCCATCAACCTTCATCAGATATTTATAAAATGTTTGATAAGCTTTTGATACTTGATTTAGGTGGTTATCCCATTTACTATGGCAACCCAGTTGAAGCGGTTATTTATTTTAAAAAACAAATTAATCATGCCAATGCCAATGAAAGCGAATGCGTAACTTGTGGAAATGTTAACCCCGAGCAAATATTTAACATCATTGAAACCAAAGTGATTGATGAATATGGTAATGCTACACTCACAAGAAAAGTATCACCTAAAGAGTGGAACGAATATTACTTAAAGGAACTGAGCCCTCGCCAAACAGAAACCTACACTGGTGAAATTCCTAAAAGCACATTCACTATTCCAAATAAAATAAATCAGTTTAAAGTATTTATTACTCGCGATGTCATGAGTAAGCTTACCAACAAGCAATACTTAATCATCAACTTTTTTGAAACACCAATTTTAGCGCTAATTCTAAGTTACCTAGTTCGCTTTTACAATACCGATGCATCATCAACAGGATATAGCTATTCGCAAAATGAGAACATACCAGCCTATTTATTAATGGCTGTAATTATTGCCTTGTTTGTTGGATTGACAGTGAGTGCCGAAGAAATTATTAGGGATAGAAGAATTCTTAAAAGAGAATCATTTTTAAATTTGAGTAAGGGCAGTTACCTATTCAGTAAAGTGGCTATTATGTTTGTGTTAAGCGCTATTCAAACATTAACTTTTGTGCTAATAGGCAATACCATTTTAGGTATTGATGGCATGTATAGCGACTACTGGTATATATTATTTACCACAAGTTGTTTTGCAAACATGTTAGGATTAAATATTTCTGCTAGTTTTAATTCTGCTGTAACTATTTATATTTTGATACCTTTTTTAATTATTCCACAACTATTATTAAGTGGTGTAATAGTAAAATTTGATAAATTAAATCCTTCGGTTACCTCGCAAACTAAAGTACCTATTTGGGGAGAATTAATGGCTTCGCGTTGGGCTTATGAGGCATTAGCGGTAAATCAATTTATGAATAATAAGTATGAATCTAATTTTTACAAGTTTGATAAAACAATAAGTAAAGCATTATATAAAAAGACCTATTATTTAGGACGTTTGATAGCAAAAGTTGATGATGCAGAAAATTTATTGAATGATGCTAACATGAGAAATCAATATGAATATGATTTAAAATTACTTCAATATGAAATTGGGAAAGAAATGGCAATTCCAGTGAGTAAAAATAGTATAAAACCCAAATTTCATTTTCTCGACAAATTAACACCAGAAAGTTTCAATAAAGAAGTTGGTGCTAAAACAAAAAAGTATCTGAATTTTTTAAAAGACACATTTTACGTGAAATTAGAAAATCAAGAAAGTAAAAAACGCGAGAAAATTAAAATGGAGATTGACCGCGAGAAAAAACAAGGCGTTTATTTACTTGAAATGGCTTATAAAAATAAAAATTTGAATGATTTGTTGACCAACTCACAAACTGAAACACGTATGCTTGAAATTGATGGTCAATTAATTCAAAAGATAGACCCCATTTTTTTAGACCCCGCAGAAGATGGCTTTATTAGAGCACATTTCTTTGCCCCAAGAAAAGCTATTGGAGGCAATTATTATGAAACTTTTTGGGTAAACAGCATAGTAATTTGGATGATGAGTTTAGTGATGGCAATTACACTTTACTTTGATGTATTAAAGAAATTATTAGATGGTTTAGAAAAAGCTTTTGGAAAGTTTGTAAAGCCAAAAAGGTAGTTTAGCTATTCCTTCTTTGATTTCCCATAAAAATCATAATATAATAAATCAAAGTAGCCAATGAGCCTAAAGCAGCCACTACGTATGTCATAGCAGCCCATTTTAAAGCATCTTTTGCGTAGGCATGATTTGAATTATTTGTAATTTGTGCATTTTGTAACCAAGCCAAGGCACGTTTAGAAGCATCAAATTCAACAGGCAAGGTAATAAACGAAAATAAAGTGGTTAAAGAAAACAATACTATGCCTATTCCTAAAGGAACTATACTAATATTAATTAAAACTATTCCCGCTAATAAAATCCATTGCATATAACGAGAAGTAGCACTCACCACGGGCACCAATTGGCTTCGCATGTTTAACCAGGCATAAGATTTTGCATGTTGCACGGCATGACCACATTCATGAGCTGCAACAGCGGCCGCAGCTACATTTCGTCCATAATAAACATCATGACTAAGGTTAACTGTTTTGTTTGTAGGATTGTAATGATCGGTCAACTGGCCTTCTACAGAAACAACTTTAACATTATAAATACCTTCATCGTGCAACATTTTTAATGCTACCTCACTTCCACTTTTATTGCCATGTAATGGCATTTCGCTGTAGGCAGCAAATTTGTTTTTTAATTGGTTACTTATAGCCCAACTTATTAAGGCAAAAATGCCAAAAATGATATATATTCCCATGTTTTTTGTTTTCTAGAATTCGAATCAAATACTTTTCCAAGGAATTTTTTTCTGCCAAAATAGCCTATTTTTAATAGCTTTTAACATTCCAATGACAGCATTTCACAATTACATAACAAATGCTTATTATACACAATACAATGCTTTTTTATAATTGCAAAAAAAATGTTGTGTTACTACAAAAGAGTATTTTAATTGCTGATGATGAACCTGATATTAGAGAATTTATTTCATATAATTTGACTAAGCAAGGTTATTCGGTTTATAAGGCAAGTAATGGTGCAGAAGCACTTGAGTTGGCTATTAAAATAAAACCATCATTAATTATTTTGGACATTATGATGCCTGAAATGAATGGTTTTGAAACAAGCAGAAAAATGCGTGAGAACACCCTCCTTGATAACACGCGAATATTTTTTTTATCGGCTATGAGCGAAGGTATGGCAAGGACTTCAGGGCATCAAATATTTGTGGATGGCTTTATTCCAAAACCAATTTCCATCAAAGATTTAATGCTAAAAATTAATGCCTTAATTGCCGGGGAAGATGTGAATTAATAGGTAAAAATCAGTGATTTATTTTGATTGCCCCTAAACAAAAGATTAGTTTTTAACCAATTTAACCACACTTTGCTTATTATTTTCGTCAACCATTTTCAGAAAATAAATACCGTTATTCAGCTCTTCTATTGATAATATTGTTTTGTTTTGGTTGATGAGTTTACTGAACACCATTTGACCTTCCAATGATGTAATTTCAATATGCTTGATAAGTTTGGTATTTAATATTTCGAATTGCCCGTGATTTGGATTAGGATATACAATTAAATTATTTATGGAATTGTTGTAGTTTTTAATACTTAATGAAGGATTTTGTCGCACTGATTTTGCAGTTATGCAATTTTCAAAATTTCTCATCAAATTAAAATATAAGCCATCTTCAAAGGTGAATGGTACTTCCGAAACTTTATTTCCAGTAATCATAGATACACCAATTAGGCTGTACCCATTACTGTAATAGTAAATCATAGCATTAGGATCAATTGCTGCACCTATGTTTAGGGAATAGCCGCCCATAGAAACAGCATTTTGTGAAATAATTGTAACTTGACCAGTGCTTGGATTTATCCTACCTAACTTAACTGTTGCAGAATCAAGAGTAGGAATTGAATCCAATGGAAACAATGAATCAACTACATAAGAAATATAATTTTTTCGAACTAATCCGTACAAAGCTGTATCAGCACAGCTATAGGTAAAATTATCAAAATAATCGCCTCCGGTTATCAACATAGGCACATTGCTAAATACATTACCAGTGTACATATCTAAGCCTACTAAATTTGAACCAGTTGAAAAATAAAATACCATTTGATAAGGATCAATGGCGCTTCCTGATAATGCAAAGCCTTGTCCAACAGAATTTGGAGATATTTGCGTTATTACTCCATTTTGTGTATTTATTTTGGCTAAGTAGAGCTCGCCAAAAGTTTGCAAAGTGGCAGTATCTATCGTGTTTCTACGAGCTAAGCCATACATGGTGCTATCAGCATTATTAAATCTAAAATTATCGAAAAAACTATCGGCTATGGGATTAGTAACTGGTGATTGAAAGGTAATGTTCCCTTGATTTAAATCAAAGGTGTTGATACCATAACCACCCATAAACACAAAAGTGCTATCATATGGATTTAAGGCTGCCCCTGTTAGGTTAATAGCCTGATTATAGGTGTAAGGGCCGCGGTTGTATACCATTCCTACACTTGGATCCATATATCCTAAACGAATAGTGGCGGAATCAAATTGTTCATAAAGGACAGAAGAATCAATAGGATTAATGACATAACTGTAATAGTTTTTACCTACTATGCCGTATAGGTTATTACTCGTTTGGGCCTTGCAAGCCAATGACAAAACAACAAATAAGATAAGCAGCGTATTTTTCATGGCATTAAGTTTTAATGTTAATCACTGCTTAACAAAACTTAAATTTATTTGTTTTACAAAACCTATATTTTTTCAAAAAAGCTTTTTGCGATTTCAATACTCCCATAAATCCTGCTCTGTATCTAGTATTTCTTGTTTTATTCTTTCACTTTCAATCAAGCCATTAACGCCAATCATTTTTTGCGCAATTCTTCTATTATAGACATTTGATTGCTTGTATACATAGCTACTGAACTTTCTTTTTAAAAATACTTCTTCATAGTTCATTTTTTCGGTATCATTTTTTTTATTGAATACCTCCAACTTTTGTAGTGGTGTTCTGGCTTCTGGAAAATAAAACCAAAACATAGGAATTACGCTTGGTTCATTATTTTTAATGATGAACAGAACAGGGCACACAGCTACAATACGCACCTCCATGAGCGATTGCTCTTTGTTGAAATACCATTCTTCTTTTACTCTAAATTGTTTAACATCGGCAGTATTAAAAGGATGTACTACAATTTTTTTTTCCATTTGTCCTTCAGCTGGCTGTTCCATTTCTACAGTATCGATATAATTAAAACGTTTGAGCAGTTCATCAACCGGAATTACTTTTTTTAGTTCTCCATCTTTTTCATCTTCATAGGCAGTGATAGATTCCTCAACAGTTGCAGCAAACCAAATAGCTTGCATTAAACTTTTACCTGTAGCTATGTTTTCAGCAGGGAAACTATATTTTAAATTCATTTTCTCACGCAAATCAATCACCCGCCATATTTGTTTCGACCACATGACATCGGCCTCGTGCAAGTGTGGATATGGAGTAATGATTTTATTGGAGCCATATTGTCCTCCTAAAGGATCATTTTGGGCATAACTATGGTGCAATCTAAATAAAATACCAAAAAGCACAATTCCAATATTGCAAGGCTTGAATAGCTTTTTTTCAATAAAAGAGGAGATACTTGAAATGATTGTGGAAATTATCATTTATACCTTATTTAATTAAAGAAAAAGTATAGGAATAAGCACTTAACGAGAAATTTTTGAAAATGTTGTGTGGGGGTAATTCCTTTAATCATTTTAGATCATATTAATTAAAGAATCGGCTAAATGATTTGCCAAGCCATTGGTTAAAAAATTAATGGATTATAATACCTATTACACTTTCAATTTAGTACAATTGCAGCAGGGCCTTATTTTATTAATACCGATGTAAAATAAGTATTAGCCCAAATTTGCTTCAATGCATTCGTGCTAAACTTCTTTCCTATCAGCATTGTACCATAATCTCATGGAATAATTCATAATGACTAAAAGTATTAGATGGACTATAAAATAAAAACAATTGGTATAAGTATATCAAATTATAAGCACAAAACCGCATAAGGGATAGCAGCAAGTGCCGCGCACTGCGAATAGCCCGCTTTTTAATTGCCACTGCAATTAAAAATTTGCCAAAATAAAATCGCCCAATTAGATGACAAAAAAATGACATCAGCCCTCCTATTTTTGAAACTGTAATTCACTTGATTCATCTTATGCTTCATCAAAGAAAATCGCCTCGCAAAAAAGGTCACAATTATGCTCATAACAATTGCTATTTTGTAACCTCTTGCGTCCAAGATATGCATTGTTGTTTTGGCCATGTGATGAACAAAAAAATGGTATTAAATAAATATGGAACAATCGCGCAGGAACAATGGCACTGGCTTATCGAAAGGTATCCTTATATCATTTCACATCAATTTGTGGTCATGCCTAATCATATACATGCTTTGATTGAAATAAATCGTGATGTGATTTTTACTGGGGCAATTTCAGGTTCAGGTCACGACCTGAACCTACTGCCACCAATAAAAATAAAATCGCTTTCTGAATTGATTGGGGCTTACAAAACAACTACTTCAAAACAAATTCACTTATTGGGATATCATGAATTTAAATGGCAACGCTCCTTTCACGATCACATTGTGCGCGATGCAAGAGCTTTTGAAAACATGAAGAATTATATAATTAATAATCCAGCTAAATGGGATCGCTAAAAATTTTATTCACCAATTTAAAATGCGGAATTATTTCAATGCCAAAAATTGGCATCGCACGGTCAGGTCGTGACCTGACCGTGAGTAAATTATTTGCGCAGCAAATTATTTACTCAAATACAAATTCCTCTCTGAATAAATCTGATGAAAATACTCATCCGTTAAATCATCAATAAAGTAAATGGCTTCGCCTGTGCTCTTCATCTCAGGTCCCAGCTCCTTATTTACTTCCGGAAATTTATCATAACTAAAAACAGGAATTTTAATAGCATAACCATGTTTGCGTGGATTGAAATTAAAATCCTTTACCTTGTGTGTGCCCAACATCACTTTAGTGGCATAGTTTACATAGGGTTCATCATAAGCTTTTGCAATAAAAGGAACAGTTCGTGATGCACGTGGGTTAGCCTCTATTACGTATACTACTTCATCTTTAACAGCGAACTGAATATTAATTAAGCCCACTGTTTTAAGTGCCAAAGCAATGGTTTTGGTGTGCTGTTCAATTTGTTTAATAACATTGGGGCTCAGGTCAAAAGGGGGCAACACAGCATAACTGTCGCCACTATGTATACCAGCAGGTTCAATATGTTCCATAATGCCAATGATGTAAACATCTTTTCCATCACAAATAGCATCGGCTTCGGCCTCAATAGCACGTTCAAGGAAATGATCTAATAAAATTTTATTATCAGGTATATCACGTAAAATGTTAACCACGTGCTGCTCTAGCTCGGTTTCGTTAATTACTATTTTCATGCTTTGTCCGCCCAATACATAACTCGGACGCACCAACAATGGAAAGCCCAGTTCGCGCGATAATTCTACCGCTTGCTCAGCATTTTCTAACACTCCAAACTTTGGATATGGAATATTATTTTGTTGTAATAATGTGCTAAAGCTTCCTCTGTCTTCAGCTAAGTCTAAAGACTTGTAATCGGTTCCAATAATTTTAATACCGTATCTGTCCAACTTCTCTGCCAATTTTAAAGCAGTTTGTCCTCCTAGCTGAACAATAACGCCCTCGGGCTTTTCATTTAAAATAATATCATAAATATGCTCCCAAAATACAGGCTCAAAATACAAGCGGTCGGCTGTGCTAAAGTCGGTAGAAACAGTTTCCGGATTACAATTAATCATAATGGTTTCGTAACCACATTCCTTGGCAGCCAAAATGCCATGCACGCAACTGTAATCAAACTCTATCCCCTGCCCAATGCGGTTTGGACCAGAGCCTAACACAATTATTTTCTTTTTATCACTTGGTATGGCTTCATTTTCTTCTTCAAAAGTACTGTAAAAATAAGGCGTTTTGGCCTCAAATTCACCTGCACAGGTATCTACCATTTTATAGACTCTTTTTATACCAAGTGCATTTCTTTTTTTATACACTTCACTTTCTAAACAACGCAATAAATGTGCTATTTGTCTATCAGCATAACCTTTATGTTTGGCAGTTAACAACAAGTCGTAATCAATCGTTTCAAGTGTGCATTTTTCTATTTCCTTTTCAAGGTAAATCAACTCCTCTATTTGATTTAAAAACCAAGGGTCAATGCGCGTCAACTTTTGAATAGTTTTCATAGGAATGCCCAACTTTATGGCATCATAAATATGAAACAATCTGTTCCAGCTAGGTTTTTCAAGGCTTTGTAATATTTCATCCTGGTTACGTAATTCGCGCCCATCGGCCCCTAAGCCATTGCGTTTAATTTCTAAACTCTGACAAGCCTTTTGCAATGCCTCTTGAAATGAGCGTCCTATGGCCATCACCTCCCCTACCGATTTCATTTGCAAACCTAATTGACGATCGCTGCCTTTAAATTTATCGAAATTCCATCGTGGAATTTTCACAATTACATAATCCAATGTGGGCTCAAAGTAGGCGGAAGTACTTTGTGTAATCTGATTTTTTAATTCATCCAAATGATATCCAATAGCCAATTTAGCCGCTATGCGTGCAATAGGATATCCGGTGGCTTTACTCGCCAAGGCAGAGGAGCGCGACACACGAGGGTTTATTTCAATGGCAATTATATCTTCAGCATCATCAGGACTTACCGCAAACTGCACATTACAACCACCAGCAAAGTTGCCAATAGAGCGCATCATTAAAATGGCCATGGTACGCATCTTTTGATAAGTACGGTCGCTTAAGGTTTGTGCTGGCGCAACAGTGATACTATCACCTGTATGTATACCCATTGGGTCAAAATTTTCTATGCTACAAATAATAGCCACATTATCATTAGCATCGCGCAATAATTCTAATTCATATTCCTTCCAACCCAAAACAGCCTTATCTATTAAAACTTCATGTATAGGAGAAGCATGCAATCCGCGTGTCAGCTTATGTTCAAACTCTTCTTTGGTATGAACAAAAGAAGCGCCTGTTCCTGCCAAGGTGTACGATGGTCTTATCACTAAAGGAAAGCCAATGCGTTGTGCAATTTCTTTACCTTCTAAAAACGAGTTAGCTGTTTCGCTAGGAGCCACACCAACACCTATTTTTAGCATTAATTTTCTAAACTCTTCTCTGTTTTCTGTAATTTCAATGGCAGCAATATCCACCCCAATAATGCGCACCCCGTATTTTTTCCATATGCCCATTTCATCGGCCTTAATGCAAAGGTTAAGTGCGGTTTGTCCCCCCATGGTAGGCAATACGGCATCAATTTTACGTTCATTTAAAATTTTTGTAATACTTTGCACTGTCAAAGGCAGCAAATACACATGGTCGGCAGTCACCTTATCGGTCATAATAGTGGCCGGGTTGCTGTTAATCAAACTCACTTCAATGCCTTCTTCTTTTAAAGAGCGTGCCGCCTGTGAGCCGCTGTAGTCAAATTCGCAGGCCTGTCCAATCACAATAGGGCCGCTACCAATAATTAAAACCGATTTTATGGAAGTATCTTTAGGCATAAAAATAAATTTGCACGCGAAATTAGCATTTTATTTACATGCGTTTTTAGCGATTTACGAACAAAATAATGAGCACTCATTTTAAAACCGCAAAGACACTAAGAAGCCGCAAAGGGCGCTGAGGGTTTTTCATTTTTCGAGGGGAGTTGCCACAGATTCACAGATTAATTAAGTTCATTTATTTTTTTGGGCGTTTCCCCTCTTGGCAGAGGGGCCGCGTTTTTCGCTTTTATCTTTTTAAACGGCTGAAGCCCTTTAAAAAGGATAATCGCTGCAACCGCTAACGCAAAAACTAATTAGCTGATGACTATAATTAGCTAATGGGCTGATGTTGCGGAGATAAGTCACCAGAGTCGCAAAAGTCACTATATCGCAATCTTACAATTATTGATAATGAAAAAAAATTGGGTCATTTTTAAAGTAGCTTTCTTTTACAAGCAAGTATCAACTATTTATTTCTAAATTTTCATTTCAATCAAAAATAAATTAAGTTTGTTTAAAATACACCTCATGAAAAAAATTCTCTTCATCATATTTGTGCTTAGTAAAAATATTTCACTTAGCACAGCGCAATGGGTTACCATACCCGATGGAAATTTTGTAACTAAGCTTACACAACTTTATCCAAGTTGTATGAATGGGAATCAGATGGATACAACTTGTGCTCCAATTATCGCTACAACCAGTATTTCTTTAATTGGTTTAAATATCTCTGATTTAACTGGAATTCAGTATTTTGACAATCTAATTGATTTGGATTGTTATGGTAATTTATTAATCAGTTTGCCTATCCTACCTCAGTCATTGGTTAATTTAAATTGTAACAGTAATTATTTAACTAGCCTACCTCAATTACCTAATTCACTTAAAACTTTAATTTGTCATTCTAATCAATTAACTAGCATATCATCACTGCCCAATTCATTAAATGAAATAAATTGTGCAAATAATTTGATAACAACCATTAATGCACTTCCAACATCTCTTAAGACGCTGTCTTGCATGACAAATCAATTAACTAGTCTTTCAAACTTACCCGATTCATTAGAAAATTTGTATTGTTATTATAACTTGTTAACCAGTTTACCAGCCTTACCTAATAGTCTAAGTACCATATTTTGTAATAACAATCAATTGACAACTTTACCAATGCTGCCAAACTCGTTAGTTCAATTCAACTGCGAAATTAATTTGCTAATAGCCTTACCCTTATTGCCTAACTCATTGCAACATTTAAGATGCCACAATAATCAACTTACCAGCTTACCCACATTACCTAATTCATTAAAGCAACTTCTTTGTTATAACAATCAAATTACAAGTTTGCCAACATTACCTGATTCTTTACAACTTTTATATTGTAACTCCAATCAATTAACCAATATACCAAACTTACCTAATACTATAAATTGGCTTGGATGTTCATATAATCAAATCACTAGCTTACCTCAGGTTCCAAATCAAATGTATGAGTTCATTATTAATAACAATAATATTTCATGTTTACAAAACTTGCCTCAAGTGAATGGATTAAACGGAAACATATCAAACAATCCTTTAACCTGTGTGCCAAATCAAACTAACTATAGTTTAGGCTTACCACTTTGTTTAGATGATGACCCCGTTAATAATCCAAATTATTGCCAGAGTGTTGTAAATATTGTAGGTTATGTTTACACAGACCTTAACAGCAACTGTGTATTTGACACTACAGATTTAAAGGCTGAGAACATACCCGTAAAATTATTTGACACCCAAAACAATTTAGTACAGCTAAGTTATGTGGTTGATGGAGTGTATAGTTTTGCTATGCTTCAACCTGATACTTATATCATTAAAATTGAAGATAATTTATTGCCCATTTCTATAGATTGTGGGTTACCAAACATTCAGAATGTACAATTAGACTCAATTAGTCAAACTATAATAGGTATGAATTTTCCTGTTGTGTGTGATACCTATTACGATGTAAAAGTACAATCTGTTAATAGCCAGGGTTGGGTATTCCCTGGTCAAACTCATACACTCATAACAACCATTGCTGATAATGAAACATGGTTTAATTTAAGTTGTGACACATTAAACTATTCAGGCACTGTTTCAATACAAGTTACAGGACCTTTTAATTATGTTTCTCCAGCTACAGGAGCCTTAATCCCACAAGTAAGTAGTAACACTTTTTCATACTCGATTAATGATTTTAGCAGTTTAACTTCTTCATCCTTTGGCTTAAAATTTTCAACAGATACCACAGCACAAGGTGGAGACCAAATATGTGTTCATGTGGAAATTGCCACTAACTTGATAGATGCAAATCCTACGAACAATACTTATGATTTTTGTTACAATGTAGTTAATTCCTACGATCCCAACATGAAAGAAGTTTATCCCGGAGATGTGTTACCTGGGTACAATGATTGGTTGACCTATACTATCCATTTTCAAAATACAGGCAATGCACCTGCTTTCAACATAAGATTAAGAGATACATTAGATACCCATTTAGATTTAAATACCTTCGAAATAATTGGGTCTTCGCATTCAGCCAACACCACACTCTATGGAAATATTTTAGCTGTTAGATTCAACTACATTATGTTGCCAGATAGCACTACCGACTATGATGGCAGTATGGGCTATTTCCAATACAGAATCAAGCCACTGCCTAATTTACCACAGGGTACAGAAATTAACAATACCGCATACATCTACTTCGATTACAATGCACCAGTTGTGACCAATACCACACAAAATAATTTTGATTTTATTACTGGAGTAAAAGATATAACCGATAACAACACCTTTGTTCTTTATCCAAACCCAAGTGCAGGTCTCTTTAATTTTATGGATAATAGCAAAATAAAAACAGTAGAAGTGTATAACCTGTTGGGCGAAAAAATTATATCACAAACCAATCAAAAACAAATTGATTTACGCCATAGTGCAAAGGGTATATATTTCGTTAAAATTAATGGGGCAACCATATTTAAGTTGGTTAAAGAGCAATAATTTCATTTCTTATTTTCATTAAATTAATTGTTAATTACTTGTGTTGAAAACTCAATAACTCGCTAATTAAATGGTGAGTAAAAGAATATATTTTTGTTTTGTATAGTGTGCAAAGCACCCATTTGAATAAGTGAAAAAAAGTAAGCAGAAAATACATCAAATTTTTACCCGCATTATTTTTGTTATAATGCTGACAATCGTTGGTATTTCGAGCGCTCAAGATGTTAAAACAACAAAAACTGAAGCCAAAGCATTAAAAGATGCTCAAAAATATGAAGAAGCTCATCAGGCTTTTTCTAAATTAATTGAAAGCGATCCTAGCGATTATGAATGCTATATTGAAAGAGCACTTTGCAGCGAAAAAATGAATCGCTACGAAGAAGCTATCAATGATTATCGAACGGCACTTAATTTAAAACCAGGAGAAATTGATTTGTATCGTAAAGCATTAATTGATTATCTGCAAATTGAAAATTACAATCAAGCCACTGAAATGTTTAGCACCATGGTGCAAATAAAAAATAAAACAGTAGCCGCCTACCAAAAAATGGCTCTCGATAAAATTAAGCTCAACGATTACGATGGTGCAGTTAAAGAAATTAATACCGCACTTGATTATGATAATACGAGTGATTATTCACACTTTATTAAAGGAATTGCCATGGATAGTGTAGGCAATTTACAAGTAGCCATACAAAGTTATTTGAAAGCCATTTCATGCATGTATGTAACCAAAGAATACAAGGAAGCAAAAGATAAATCGGCCTACAAACCTTATTTTATCAATCTTGCGGTAGCTCAACGTAGAAGTGGTAATTTAGAAGAATCACTTAAAAATTTAAACACTGCACTCTCCTACGATGCCAACGATTTTAATATATATACGCAACGTGCCGTTACTTATGCCTCAAAAAACGATTTTATTAATGCCGAAGTTGACTTTACAAAAGCTTTACAGTTGAATGATAAAAACGCTATGGCCTATTATGAACGTGGCTTAATGAATAAGAAACAAGAAAAATATCCCGATGCTATTGGTGATTTTACAAATGCTATTCTATTTCAGGAAAAAAATGCCAATGCCCACTATCATCGCGCATTGTGCTATCAAGCCTTAAATAAATATGAAGAAGCTCAAAAAGAATTCGAAATAGCCAAATCGCAAGGTTTTAACAAAAAAAATATTGAAAGTGCCTTATTGGTATGTAAAGAAAAAGCTTATGAATTCAACAAAGAAAGTAATAACCCTCAAATTGAACTTGCCAATATAAGTGATAAAGAAGGTGCAAAAACCGTTAGAGTTCCTAAAAATAAGCCTTCAGGAACTATTAAAGGTACAGTAAAAGACCAAAGCATGATTAAAACAATTGTAGTTGATGGGGTAGCCGCTAATTTTTCAAGTGACATTAATAATCCAACATTTACAGCAACAGTTCCAATTGAAAATAAAGAAAAAGTAACTGTACAAGTCACTGATGTGTATTTCAACACCACCACTGAAACATACGATATTGTAAGAACAGAATCTACACTGCCAAAAATGTATATCAATAGTCCTTTCATTACTTTTGATAAAGAAATATTGCCCGAAAATAGTAGCATAGCGAATATTTATGTTGAAGGAAAAATTGATGATGAAAGCCTAATTAATTCCATTAAAGTTAATGGAGAAAATGCAAGCTTTGTTGCTGAAAATACAAATCCAACATTTTCTTTGAATGTAAATATTGAAGGCAAAGATTCATTGGTGATTGAAGCTGAAGATGTATATGACAATAGAAAACGATTAGCTTTTTATATTAACAGAACTTTAGCTGAAGAAGAACAAAAAAACCCAATGGGCAGAACTTGGGTAATCTTTATTGAAAATAGTGATTATCAAAATTTACCTTCATTGGAAGGCACAAAAAAAGATGTTCTTACTATGAGAAATGCTTTAGCTAATTATAGTATAAGTAAAGTAATTTATAAACCCAATATGACTAAAGCGCAAATGGATAAATTTTTCTCTATTGAATTGCGCGACCAAGTCAACAAAGGTCATGTTCAATCTCTATTAGTTTGGTTTGCTGGGCATGGACGCTACCTCAATGAAACAGGTTATTGGCTACCTATTGATGCTTCAAAAACCGATGAATACACTTATTTTCCAATTACCAGTTTGAAAGGCTATTTATCTTTATACAAATTACGTCATACTTTAGTCATTAGCGATGCTTGCGAAACAGGACCAGCATTTTACCTTGCAATGCGAGGCGAAAATAAACCAATTAACTGTGGTGATTGGGAATCAACTAAGTTAAAATCAGCACAAGTTTTTACAAGCAGTGATCGCGAAAAGGCATCTGACAACTCTATATTTACTAAAACCTTTGCAAATATTTTAAATAATGCACCTGATAAATGCATTTCAATTGAAAAAATTACCGAAAAAGTTACAAGCGCTGTAGAGCAAAATCAAAAACAAAAGCCTAAATTTGGCAATATAAGTGGATTAGAAGATCAAAACGGAACCTTCTTTTTTATTAAAAAATAAGCATGATTAAAGCTATTCAAAAGAGCATAAGATTATTTATACTCCAACTTTTGCTTGCATTTACAGTATACTCAAATGTAAATGCTCAAACCTATAATTTTAATCATTACTCTCTAAAAGATGGTTTGATTCAATCTAATGTAAATGACATTTTACAAGACAAAGAAGGCTATATTTGGTTTGCTACAGATGGCGGTTTATCAAAATTTAATGGGCAAACTTTTACCAATTTTAGTACCAATGAAGGCTTAAGCGAAGCCGCTGTTAATACGCTTTGTGAAGACAATAAAGGACGGATTTGGGTAGGACACTCCTATGGGAAAATTTCAATTTATGAAAATAAAAAGTTTAATCAGTTTGATTTAAATTTAAAAGAAAAACCAAGCAGAATTACCGATATCGATAAAGATAATAAAGGTAACTTATGGATCAGTACCATTGGTAGTAATATTTTGTACTTAAACCCTGAAACTAAACAGTTCAAGCAGTTTAATATCAGTAAAAATATAAGCGACCAGGTGTTTATGAGTTATATTGATGCTTCACAAAAAGTATGGTTTATTACTGATCTTGGCATTAAATATTACGATGAAGCTAAAGACAGTTTAATCTTTTTCAAACCAAAAGGATTTCCTTTTTATGAATATACTTGTATGACCCAAGACCAGCAAGGAAATTATTGGTTTGGAACTGCAAATCAAGGACTGGTACAATTCAATACAAAAAATAACATCTCTACAAATTACAATCAACAGCATGGAATTAAATCAAATTTTATTGTTAATTTATTGACTTTCCAAAACAGCATATGGGTTGCAACTTGGGAAGGAGGAATTTCAAAAATTGACCTGAATTCAGAAACTAATATTGTTTCAATTACAAATGAAAATGGTTTACAAAGCAATAAAATAAGAAGCTTGTTTATTGACCGAGAATATACTCTTTGGGCTGGTATGCAAGATAAAGGTATTGCTCAATTTAAAGGATTTAAGTTTATTCATTTTAATGAACAAAGTGGACTTAAAAACACCATCATTAATTGTACTACCCAAGACGATAATGGTAACATTTGGCTAGGTACTAACGAAGGTATCGATATTTTAGGAATTGATAAAAATTACACCTTAAAAAATATACAGCATATTGACCTAGAAAACGATTTAAGAAACAATTTAGTCACCTCCTTCTGCAAATTCAATGGTAAAATTTATGTTTCAACTTTTAAAGGTGATATAGGAATTTTTGATAGTAAAACAAAAAAAAGCATCGCTACCTTAAGCATCAACAGCAAATTAATTAATGATCTTGTTGTAATAAATAATGAACTATGGATAGCCACCAGTTCAGGCCTTACCACGTATAATTTTGCTACTTCCGAATTTAAAGATAAAACTGCTCTAGATAAACTTATTATTATCAAAATTTTTAAAGACAAAGATGGCATTGTTTGGCTTGGAACCCGCGAAACAGGGCTATGGTATGTAAATAATAATGAAGTAAAAAAATTTGAAGGCCAAATAAACCATAATAGCGTAACAAGCTTTTGTAACGATAAGGCTGGAAATTTATGGATAGGTACCGAAGGTGGTGGCTTGTATAAAAAAGAAGGAAATAATATACAAAATTACAATGTACAAAATGGTTTAATTTCTGATTACATAACCTTGTTAACATGTGATACCACTGGCAATATATGGGTAGGTACGAACATGGGATTAGTAAAATTAGATACTAAAAAGCAAGTTTTTTTTAATTATGGTGTTCAAGAAGGATTTAATGCTATTGAAACTAAAACCAATGCAGTTTTTAGTGATAAAAATAATGCTATTTGGTTCGGTACCATTAATGGGGTAAGTGTTTTACGCCTATCAGAAGAGTATCAAAACCATATTGTTCCTTTGGTTTATTTAACCAATTACGAAATTTTTTCTACACCTTATGAATTGAGTTTAAATCCAACATTTAGTCATACCCAAAATGATATAACATTTAATTTTATTGGACTAAGTTTTAACAATGCATCAAAAATAAAATACAGTTACATGCTTGAAGGATTGGAAGAAAATTGGCATGTAGAATATGGAATTAACAAAGTTGTATTTGCGCATCTTCCACCTGGTAAATATAAATTTATTTTGAAAGCATGCAGTGCAGAAGGGATTTGTATTGATAAGAATATTGAATTTGCATTTGAAATTATTCCTCCTTTATACAAAAGAACTTGGTTTATTGTATTAATGATAATTATTGCTATTTCCATTGTATTTGGATATATAACATTTAGAACAAGATATTTGAGAGCTGCCAAACAAATGTTGGAGGTACAAGTTAAAGAAAGAACAATTGAAATTGAACAAAAAAATCAAACTTTGATGGACAAAAACATCGAAATTGTAACCAAGAACAAAGAAATTACTGATAGTATAAATTATGCGAAGCGCATACAAGAAGCCATTTTGCCAAGTACTAAATCATTTCGAAAATTATTTCCTAAAGCTTTTATTTTATATCAACCCAAGGACATTGTGAGTGGCGATTTTTATTGGTATGCCGACATTAAAGCCAAGTCTAAAAACCAATCGGATGAGAATGATATTTATGTTGCTGTTGCTGATTGCACCGGTCATGGTGTTCCTGGCGCCTTTATGTGTATGATTGGTAGTTCATTATTAAACCAAATAGTGCAGGAAACTGATGATTTTAAACCATCATCAATATTAGAACAATTACATGTGGGCATACGCGAATCGTTAAAGCAACATGAAACGGAAACACGTGATGGTATGGATATTGCGCTTTGTCATATCAATAGAAAAAAACAATACATTGAATATGCTGGTGCTTTAAGATCTCTTTTAATTTATAGAGGCGAAACTTATAAACAACAATTTGCTCCAGAACATAAAGGATTATTAATTGAAGAAATTAAGGCCGATAAACATCCCATTGGAGGTTTGCAAAGCGAAGAAAAAAGACAGTTCACTAATCATATCATTAATTATTTTCCAGGCGATACATTATATTTATACACTGATGGTTATGCCGATCAGTTTGGTGGCCCAAAAGGAAAAAAATTGATGTCGAAAAAGTTTAAAGAAATTATTACCTCTGTTCAAGAAAAAAATATGTTAGAGCAATTTAAACATCTTGAACAATTTTTAATTGACTGGAAAGATGGATTTGATCAAGTAGATGATATATTGGTAGTAGGTATCAGGTTTTAATTGAAATTCCACATATATTTTTAATCCTAAATTTCAATTCTAAGCTATGGATTGAGTTCCAATTACTTGGTATTTAGTCGTCCCTCAAAAAGTCCAATTCCTATAGGCCTATTGGATTTCCTAAA
>DAORKI010000024.1:0-41382 GCA_035439485.1 Bacteroidia bacterium | reverse complement strand
TTATCAAGCCATGATCAATGGATTGATTTACATTTCCTTTAGCGATTCCGCATTTTTTAATGCGGAATTTGGGTTCAGTCAGTTGGACTATTACAGAAACCGTATCGGTATAAAAAATAAATATGCAATGGTAAATGCTGATACAACCTATCAAGAAAGATAGAAGTGAATATTTTTATAATTATACTAATTATATCTCTTAGTGCTAAATATCTATGATTTTAAAAATATAGAATTTATGATTCTTTAGAGTTAATATGCTATCTCTCCCATTATAAATCGTCTCAAAAGATTTAAGGCTGTTAAACTTGCAGCTTGAATATTTCTATCACGATTTTTGCCAAATATGAACTGCTTTGAATAAACTTGCTCATTATTCGCAACAGCAATCCAAACAGTTCCTACTGGCTTCTCTTTTGAACCTCCGTCTGGACCAGCAATTCCACTTGTTGCAATCGCATAATCAACTTCTAGTTTTTTCTGTACCCCCTTTGCCATTGCCTCTACTACTTGTTTACTAACAGCGCCATAAATATTAATATCATCCTGCAGCACTTGTAATTGTTTGACTTTTACTTCATTTGAATATGAAATAATTGAACCTTTAAAATACTTCGAACTTCCTGAAACTTGGGTTATCATAGCAGCTATTTGACCACCAGTACAGCTTTCTGCAGTGGCTAACGTTTTATTTGCTACTTTTAATAAATTGCCCAACACCAAAGCCAATGTCTCGTCATTTTCACCATAGCAGTATTTGTTTATCAATAATTTTAATCCAGAAAGTTGTTCGTCAAACATTTTTTGAAGTATGACTCTATCTTCTCCAATGCCAGTTAAGCGCAATCTAACAGAGCTTACTGAAGGTAAATAAGCAAGCTTTAAATTTACAGGAAGAGCATCTTCCCAGGCACTGATCTTTTCAGCTAAAACACTTTCTCCAATACCTTGAGTTAGTAATGTGTGATGTAATATATAAGGCGATTTAAAATGTGTAGCTAATTTTGGAAGTACTTCTTTTTCCATTAAATGCATCATTTCGTAGGGCACACCTGGCATCGAAACATATATTATTCCTGACTCTTCAAACCACATACCAGGCGCAGTTCCAACTAAATTACGCAAAGCCACCGAATTGGATGGAATTTCAGCTTGTGCTCTGTTTATACGACTAACCTCAATACCTCTATCATGAAACAACTTTTCTACATCATGATAAACTTCATTATTAAAAACTAAGCTCGAATTAAAATATTTACATAGTGTCTTTTTTGTTATATCATCTTTTGTAGGACCTAAGCCTCCAGTAATTAAAACAATAGAAACTCGTTTTGAAGCCTCTTCAAGTGCATTTAAAATATGGTTTTCATCGTCAGAAATGGACGTAATTTGTTTTACTCTAAATCCTCTCAAATTAAGTTGCTGAGCCATCCAGGCCGAATTAGTATCAACTATTTGTCCAATTAAAATTTCATCTCCTATAGTAATTATTTCTACAAGCATGGGGCAATAATTTCAAAAATTTATACGCTATGTGATTGTTGATTCCCAACAATTTAAATTTCAGTTTGTTATTAATAATGTGACAAATATCAATATTATCATTCAAATTATAGATATCAAATGCAACAAAGCCATCAATCATGAAGAATTTTGAACAAACACTCATAGATATAAGGCCCAAAGTGATATTTAATGAAATTCATTCAAATCCAATTCAACAATTTCAAGACAACACTTTAAGGCCCATTTTAAAATTACAACATGGGAAAATCATTGTACTATATAATAACTATTTAGAAACACATAAAATTAACTTGAAGCACTTTACAGCAATCGAAATAAATAATAAAATTGAAAAAAGTGTGCAACAAAATCTAGCATTAAATTCCTTGCTTAAAGGGCTAATTATTGCACTTTTTACTTCTGATGAAATTTTTTATTGGCTGTCAAATAAAGTTGAAATAAACAAAAGAATACAGCAATTAATAATTAAAAGAATTCAAAATTCTTTCGTTGAGTAAATCCCACCATTTAAATAAATTTCAAAATTAATGATTAATTAATATTGGAATTAAAATTTATATATATCTTTGTGATATCAATTTAATATCATTATGAAAACAGAAATCGAAACAAAACCAGTGAGTGGAGCAGTATTATTGCTTTTATTTTTTGCCTTATTTTTTGGAGGAATGTCCTTAATTTTTATGAAACTTCCATTTTTAGGAGGTGCTTTACTATTTATTAGCTTTTTTATCTTACCAGGTTTTTGTATTATCAATCCTAATGAGTCTATGGTGCTCATTCTCTTTGGAGATTATAAGGGAACCATTAAGTTAAACGGCTTCTTTTGGACGAATCCATTTATGGTAAAGAAAAAACTTTCATTAAGAGCCCAAAACTTTGATAGCACACCAATTAAAGTGAATGACAAATTAGGTAACCCTATTATGATAGGAGGTGTTTTGGTTTGGAAAGTAGAAAATACTTACAAATCGAGCTTTGAAGTTGACGATTACAAAAACTTTATTAAAGTTCAAAGTGAATCTGCGATAAGAAAATTAGCGGGTTTATATCCATACGATAATCTTGATCATGATCATGAAATTTCTTTACGTTCGGGTGGCGAAGAGGTAAATCATCAATTAGAAAAAGAATTGACCGAAAGACTTGAAATTGCAGGAATAAAAGTTCTTGAAGCCCGTATAAGCAGTTTAGCATATGCTTCTGAAATTGCAGGTGCAATGTTGCAGCGTCAACAAGCAATAGCTATGGTTGCTGCACGTCAAAAAATTGTTGAAGGAGCAGTAGGTATGGTTGAGTCAGCCTTAAATAGCCTCTCTGACAAGAATATAATCGATTTAGACATTGATAAAAAGGCAGCAATGATTAGTAATTTAATGGTAGTATTGTGCTCCGATAAATCAGCATCGCCTGTTGTAAATGCAGGGACATTGCATCAATAAAACAAAATAATGAGCAAGAAAAAACCATTTATTTTACGTGTTGATGAAGATATTTTATCTGCGCTTGAAAAATGGGCCTCAGATGAATTTAGAAGCACCAACGGACAAGTGGAATATCTTTTACATCAAGCCTTAAGTAAAGCCGGTAGGCTTAAAAAAAAGGCACAAAAAAAGGAGGAATAATTTCCTCCTTTTTGATTTGCTTTAATATTTTAATATTCCCACAAATCGTGTTCCATATTGAAAATGTCTTCCTTAATTTTTTCAGCTTCTAATAGTGCATCTAAACCACTTTTATAAGTGTTTATTCTCCTGTTGTAAACGTTAGTTTCTTTATAAATGTAGCTGCTAAAACGTCTCTTCCAGAAAATATCTTCATAAGTTCTACGCTCTGCATCGTTACCTTTATTGTAAACTTCAGCACTAACAAAGGCAAATCTTGCCTCTGGGTAATAAATCCAGAACATGGTTTCAGTTCTTTCCTCACCATTTTTTTGATAAAAACGCACTGGTGCAATACCAATTATTCTAACATCCATAACAGAGCGCTGACGATCAAAGAACCAATCTTCTTTAATACGAAATTGCTTAACCTCTGAAGGTATAAACTGACGCTGAGTTACAACTTCTTTCATTTCACCAGTACCTGGGTCTTCAATGTTTGAGGTATCCCATGTATTGTATTTGTTATCTAAATCTGTCTTAGAAAGTTGAGTAGTAAAATCACCATCATTTTCATCACTGTAGGCAGTAATTGAACCATCTTTGGTTACACCATCCCAAATTACTTGCATTAAACTTCTTCTCCCTGCAATTACATCAATTGGAAAGTACATATCGTGGTTCAACTTTTCACGCAAATCTATCATGCGCCAAATTCTTTTGCTCCACATTACATCTGCTTCCCTTAAATAGGTGTAAGGAATAACCCTGCGTTCAATTGTGTGTTCTTTAACATAAACACCATCTAATATATTAGATTGTGCCTGAGCATGATTAGAAACCACAATTAAATTCAACGCAACAATTGCAGTTAAAATTGATTTATTGAACAAGGTTTTCATATCTAATGATTTAAAATTTTTATTAACCATTAACTTTTAACGTCACTGGAGGTAAAACCCTAGTTGTACCATCAGGCATTCTAACTTTTATATCTTCAAAAATTACCCTTCCGTTATTTTTTACCTTCTGCAACAATGCTGTTACTTCTGGACTAAAAGCATACCCTGTAGCAGCGGCAGATTTAAATTCACCTCCAACGTTTAATGCAACTGAATAAGAAGCAACTGTAACTTTCAAGTCAAAATCAAAGTTCTTCATTACAGCTGCAACACCGCCTGAAGCTAACAATAAATTCTTAGTTAACACTCCTCCTGACTCTTTTCCACCCACTTTTGCGATTGGATCAGGTAAAGATTTAACACGAAACTTATATCCACCTTGCAATGGTTTATTCGCATTGCCTTGTTTTACAGAAACACTAATATTTGCTTCCTTAGATTCTTTAGGGCATTTAACAATATATGAACCTTTTTTAGCTGGATCTGGAGAAATGCTACCACCACTAATATTTGGAGTAACTAATTCTGGAGCATAACCTGGTACCGAAATATCAACTGGATTGTCAACTCCTATGTATAGTACATTCATTTTTGTTGGAGAAACAACCAACGCTGGAGGAGTTACAATGTAACTTGCTGCAAACGGATAGTAATTAAATCCTGTTCCTCCTGGCTTTTCAACTTGTATTACCCCACTCCACTTTTGTTCTCCTGTTGCACCAGTGCCGGTTTTATATTTTCCAACCCCACCCGAAACTGGAATTTCTTTACCTGGATCGTTTTTATTCAATCTTGGATCAGTTTCGCCATCATTCTTTGATGTATCAACTGCACATAACAAAATTTTTGGATTACTTGTGCTATTTGAGGCTACTAGCAAAACATCTGCTTTGTATTCATCACCTTGTATTAAAACACTAGATGGGGCAATCACTTTTGCTTGAAGTTTGTCAAATTTAAAATCGAGAGCAGAACAAGCTGATAATAACTTTGAAACTGCGTCAACTTCAGCATTGGTAACTTGAGATTGCAGTGCAGTTAAATTTACAACTACAGCAGCCAATGGAAGGTGGTAAAAGTTCACAACTTCCCACCCAGCTTTAACACCATTTTCCACACCATCAGGTAAATCTAGTCCACCTCTTAGTTTGTTCTCCATATCCTTCTTATCAGCTGGCAAAAACAACTTTTTATCATCAAAAAGTTTAATCATTTCCTCTTTATACTTTGCTACTCTCTTTTTCAAATCTAAAGCTGTTAATTCACCATCAATAGGTGTTGCTGGCTCACTACCAATTAACACTTCGGTAGGCACGTCATAATTATCTTTAGCATCAACATATTTTAAATGAATAGTATCGGCAATTGCTTTTTCCTTTTTATCGGTTTTTTCAATTACATGTTTCTTGATTTTTTCGATGTACTCATTTAACTCAGCAGCAAGCTTTTTTGCTTTTTGCGCTCTATCGTAATAGGGTTTTGTTTTAGCAGGATCCTTATCTAAAGCACCTTTAAAATCACTATACAATTTAGCATTCTTTTTATCAAAATTTTCGTTTGTTCTTTCCAAACCCTCGTTTACGATAACGAATGCATCTAGTATTGACTTGGAAACGTTCATTGCAAGCAATGCCGTTAATACCAAGTACATCATACCAATCATTTTTTGCCTGGGGGTACCGCCTGATGACATAGTATCTTATTTAAATTAGTTGCTAGTTAATAATTAATTTTATTTATTAAAGTTCATTGCAGAAAGCATATTACCATAAACAGTATTTAATGCTCCCAAGTTAGTTGCTAACTTACCAATTTCATCTTTGTATCTATTAGTATCTTGAACAGAATCTTGAAGATTTCTCCATAATGATTCAATTCCTTCATACATTTTATTAGTAGCTTTTAAATGCTCACTTGAACCTTGTAACTGCAATTCGTAAACTGCATTTAAAGCACTTAAATTTTTTGAAACTTGTTGTAATTGCTCACCATAAGCTTGTCCATCTATATTTGTGTTAGACAAATCAGCCAATGATGCAGTTGCTTTTACATAACTTTTACTTAATTCACTCATGTTTTGAGTTGCACCTTCAACTTCCTTTACAAATGTTGATGTTGCCACAGAAGCATCAGCGATATTGTTCATTTTACCAGCTTGTTCGCTTAAACTGCGCATTCCTGCACCTAAACTTTCTAATAATTCTGGTCCAATTTTAGCTTCTTCTAACATCTTATCTAATTCTTGAGCTATTGGATCCTTGGAAGACTTTTTAACTTCCTTGTGACCATGTCCGCCTTCTTCGTCATCATGCATACCACGTAACTCAGGATAAACTAAACTCCAGTCTGTTTCTTCATGAATAGGTTCAAAAGCCGAGAAAAAGAAAATGATGGCTTCAATTGATAAACCAGCTACCAGCATGGGACCTGCACCAGGCCAATGCTGAATTTTAAACATCGCTCCAACGATTACGATAGATGCTCCCCATCCGTAAAGATAACCCATGAATGTTTTACCTTTTTTTGACTGAAGTGTTTGAATGATTCCCATAGTTTTTAAAAGAATTTAAGGTTGATAAAATTGATTAGGTCGAATTGTTTGTTGATAATAATAATTATATTGAAAATTAATTTGTTGATACATCCATTCCTTTTCCTCTTCCTAAGTATGACATTACACAACGGAATCCAATATAACACTTAGCAGTGTCTTGGTATTCATAGGTGCGTGATCCAACTTGAGTGTAATAGGAAATATCTTTCCATGAACCTCCGCGAATTACCTTCCTTTTCAAAGCAGGCAAGTCGTTATCATTTGCTTCATATTGATAATCCATATTTAAATCATGTGCAAAGTTGTAGGCAGATTCATCATAAGCATTGTTTGTCCATTCTGCTACATTACCAGCCATTTCATATAAACCATAATTATTTGGATTGTAAGTTCCCACACGCACTGTATGGAAACCGCCATCATCAGTATAATTTCCACGCATTGGTTTAAAGTTAGCAAGGAAACATCCTCTTTGATTTCTGATATATGGACCACCCCATGGATAAGGAGAATGACTCAAACCTCCTCGAGCAGCATATTCCCACTCACTTTCAGTAGGCAATCTAAAATCTTGTACCATAGGAACTTCAACATTCACTAAAAAACTATTCATTAATTGTGTTCTCCAAATACAAAATGCACGGGCTTGTTTCCAAGTTACACCAACAACAGGATACTCGTCATATGCTGGATGCCAAAAATACATGTTTGTCATTGGCTCATTAAATGAATATGTGAAATCATGTATCCATGCTAAGGTATCGGGATAAACATTAATTACATCCTTTTTAATAAATACTGAACGGTCGGTCAGTCCTTGTTCACGATTAGATCTTCTTGCAGCCTCGCGCATGTCAATCCAATAGTACTCAAACATTAACTTTCTAGTATCAATTTCTTTTCTACGATAAAATCTTTCATTTTCAGGAAGATACATATCATTTAAACCTTCTCTTGCTTCAGCAGATGCATATTTTAACTTTTCTTCCCAATTGATTTGAGGACCTGGTGTAATATCTTCACCATAAATATCCTGAGATATTAAAAAATTATCATTGCCGGCTTCACCTAATGTTCTGCGTGCAATTGAATCTCTAACCCAATAAACAAACTGACGATATTCATTGTTTGTAATTTCTGTCTCATCCATGTAAAAGGCCTGAACAGAAACTGTTTTTGCTTGAGTAGTTTGTGCAAAAGGCACATCTTGATCACCTGGTCCCATGGTAAAACTTCCCATTTTAATGTAAAGCATCCCAAATGGGTCCAAATCATACCAAGCTTGGCGGTTTTGAACGCCAATTAATTGACCGTTACCTTCATTTTTACATGAGGAAAACAGAACAGCGATTAACGCTATCAAAGAAAATAATTTCTTCATCTTTATTAAATTAAATTGGATACAATTAATGAAACTGATTTGCATTTTTTTTTGAAATGTTACAATTGATGTAATTATGTTTCATTATGTAGAATTTAGATTTCGGTTTGAAAAAAAGTATGTAAGTGCTCTTTACGTTAAAAATAATATTTAGGTTACAAAATTCTTATTTTATAAAAATCTTGGATTCTTATATCTTGTAATTTTCTTAGGTGGAGTGATATTATAGCAAAACCCAAGCATAATTTCATGTGTTCCACTGCTATACTTTTTAAGATTTGATATTGTTAAGTCATATGAATAACCAATTCTGTAATTTCCTTTACCATTAGCTAAAGTACCTTGGTAACCTAACATTGGTACAATGGCGTCTTGCAAGCGGTATGATAATCCTGCCCAAACCATATTTTGATATAATACATTTGCATTAATATCTAATTGGGTAGATGCTGCGTCTGTCTTCAATAAAAAGTTCGGACGTATAATAATATCTGGTGCTACTTCTTTTTCATAGCCTGCAGTAACATACCAATGACGAGCCATTAAGTATTGCAAATTAGTTCCTTGTAATTTTGGCGCTAATAAATGTACACCAGAAATACCAGCATACATAGTTCCAGGAATATTAAAGTGAGCCCCAAAGCCTAAATCTAAAGCTTTATCGCTCACTGAAGCTTGAGGAATTAAATTATCATTTGCATCAATATACTTAAAGTTACCACCTACTGATTTATTTAATAGCCCAAAATCCAAACCAACTCCTAAATTACCACCTAATATGTTGCTAAAACGATACGCCCCAGCAATTTTAGCTGAAAAAGTATTTTCAAATCCTAATTTATCAGCAATTACTGTTGCACCAACACCTATAGTATGCTCACCACCCATTAATTTGATAGGTGCATCTATAGTAACCAAGGTTGTTTTTGGAGCTCCATCAAAGCCAACCCATTGTTGACGATTCATCACAGTGGCGCACAAGAACTCACTAGCACCAGCAAAACCAGCGTTTGTTGACAAACGAGTAAACATTTGTTGACTAAACTGAGGATCTTGTTGTGCAATTGCTTGAAAACCGCTAATGGCAAGGATTACTGAAGTAATTATTTTCTTCATATGTATTAATTTGATTACTTTTTAGTTTGCAATGATTATAGTACTACTAAAATTCAGTCGGTAAAGAAAAGAATGAATTTCGAATATTGCAAATCTTTTTAACAATTTTATGTTGAATCACTAAAATATTTGTTAATTTAACAGCAAAATCAGCTAACGATTAAATTAATTTCTGATAAGTTTGCCACCATCGGTCAGGCATTCCTTCATTGCAAGCAATTTGGTAATCGGTATAGGAACATGGAACCAAATGATGTCTTTCATATTTAGACTTATTGTTTGGATAAGGAACCTCCATCCACCAACGGTCACTTTTATTGCTTTTATAAAATACTATTTCGTGTTTACTTTCACTTATGAAAACTCGATATTTTAAAAAGTTGGGATTTACTGTACTAGGAATATCATTTTTTCTTTGACTAACCCCTTCAATAAAGCACCAAATGGCCTGGGCAATTAAATGTGCAGTTTGATCACGGTCATCAAAGGCTGGGTTATACTCATAAAATCCAACAGAAGAAACCTTGTCACTAAGTCCTGCATACCGCGCAATTTGACAAAATTCCTCTCCCGAAAATCCATTTGGGCCTGCATTGAAATTTCCCGGTGCATCACTTTTCCTTACTGCACTAACATCAAATGAAACAATATCTGCATTTCGAACTATAGGTTCTGTTTCTTCAATATTTGAACGAACAACACCTAGTCGATAGCTATCAAAAAATAACTTTTGCATAAGCTCAACTGCCGCAGGATCAACAAAATAAGTCTGGTAACCTATGTTGCTATAATTAAATAAGTAGTTTGGTTGATATAATATAATTTTACTCAAATAGGTTTGAGCATCTAATTCGTCATCAATAAAACCTAAATTGAAATCTGAATCAATTGAAACAAGGTTAACCAATTGTTCTAAATTTTGATATCCTCGATAGTTTGCAAATGTAAGATCTTGGCCACCGCCAATAATCACAGGCAAGATATTTACTTTTACGAGGTATTCTATTGTTGATGAAAGCGCAAAGTAGGTATCTTCTATCCTATGACCTGGCTCAATATTTCCTAAATCAACAATTTGAAATAAATTTCCTAATCCCCATAACTTGTATAAGTTTTTCCTCACTGCATCGGGGCCTTCTGAGCATCCTTCATTTGACAAAGCTGCCCTACCTTCTTTAACTCCAATAATAGCAATTCGACATTCCTCGACTGAAGGAAAATTATTTTTTTCTTCATATTTTTTTATCGTATAACCAAGTTGATTGGCTTGATAAACATAGCCTTCATTAATTCTTTCGAAATCAATAGGTTTAAAAAAGACAGAAATGTCCAAAATTATTTCTTTTTAGTTTTAGATGTTTTTTTTGCCGCTGCTTTTTTTGTAACAGTTTTCTTAGTTTCAGTTTCCTTGACGCTTTTTTTCGATTTCACTGCCGCTTTCTTGGGTGCTGCGGTAGCTGTTTTCTTTTTAAATGCAGCGTTTCGTTGCGGTGTACCTTCACTTGATCCTATAATTTCTAAACAATCAGCTAAACTTAATTCCTTAGCCTCTTTACTTCCTTTTGGAATTTTGTAGTTTTTATCGTTTGCCGCTATATATGGCCCCCAACGACCATTCAGGACTTGAATATCTTGGTCTTTGAAATGATTAATAACTCTTTCGCTATCTTTTTTTCTTTTGGCCTGAATTAACTCCATAGCCCTTGCATCAGTAATAGTCATAGGATCATCATCTTTTGTTAAAGAATAAAATGCTCCATCATGTCTCACATAAGGCCCAAATCGACCAGCCGCCACAATCATATCTTTCCCTTCAAATAAACCAACAGTTCGAGGCAGTTTAAATAATTCCATGGCATCTTCAAGGCTAATGCTTTCTAATCGTTGATTAGGGTTTAAGCTTGCAAATCTTGGTTTTTCATCCCCATCTGTTTCACCAATTTGAATTACTGGCCCAAAACGACCAATTCGTGCAAAAACATTTTTTCCTGAAATTGGGTCAATACCAAGAAGTCTTTCTCCAGATGCTCTATCTGAATTTTCAACAGTATTTTCTACATGTATATGAAAAGGTTTGTAAAAGCTATCTAGCATTTTTTGCCATTTCAAATTTCCTTCAGCAATTTCGTCAAATTCCTTTTCTACCAGTGCGGTAAAATTGTAATCCATAATTTCATCAAAATTGGCGGTAAGGAAATCAGTAACTACAACACCAATATCGGTTGGAAATAACTTAGCTCGCTCAGCCCCTGTATTCATAGATTCAACAGTAGTTGTAATAGAATTCCCTTTCAATGATATTACATCAAAATTTCTTTTTACTCCATCTCTATCCTCTTTAACAACATAACCTCTTTTTTGTACGGTAGAAATTGTTGGTGCGTATGTGGATGGACGTCCTATTCCGAGTTCTTCCAATTTTTTTACTAATGCCGCTTCTGTGTATCTTGGTGGATGATATGTAAATCTTTGAGTAGCCTTTATTTCGTTATAATTAAGATTGTCATTCACTTTCATTAAAGGAAGCATTCCTTCTTGCTCTTCTGTATTCTCATCATCAGTAGATTCAATGTAAAGTTTTAAAAATCCATCAAACTTTAACACTTCACCATTAGCCACAAAAGTTTCATTGTTATTGTTATTTTTGATTTGTACGTTTGTTTTTTCAAGCAATGCATCACTCATTTGGGAGGCTACAGTGCGCTTCCAAATTAGTTCGTACAATTTCTTTTCCTGATTATCTCCTTCAATTTTCTGAACATTAAAATAAGTTGGTCTTATTGCCTCATGCGCTTCTTGTGCGCTTTTTGATTTAGTTTTAAACTGTCTTTCAAAATGATAATCTTTCCCAAATGACTTTAAAATTTCTTCTTTTGATGCTATAAGTGCAGTCTCAGATAAATTAACAGAGTCGGTTCTCATATAGGTTATTTTACCACTTTCATATAAACGTTGAGCAATGCTCATAGTTTGTGCTACTGAGAAACCTAATTTCCTGCTAGCTTCTTGCTGTAATGTTGAAGTTGTAAAAGGAGCAGCTGGTGTTTTTTTAGCAGGTGATGTCTGTAAATCAGCAACTTTGAATTGTGCAGCTTTACAAGTTTCTAATATTTTTTGAGCCTCTTCTTTTGTTGCTATTCTTCGCGCTATATCACCCTTAAAAGATTCTCCTTTTATAGTTGTAAAAATTGCTGTAACTTTAAAATAATTTTCAGATGTAAAATTATTTATTTCTCTTTCACGCTCTACAATTAGCCTAACTGCAACCGATTGAACCCGGCCCGCTGATAATGAAGGTTTTATTTTTTTCCATAATACTGGTGAAAGTTCAAATCCTACTAAGCGATCTAAAATTCTACGTGCTTGCTGCGCATCAACCAAATTGATATCAATTGAACGAGGGTTTTTAATAGCATTTTTTATAGCGCTTGGAGTAATTTCATGAAACACAATGCGTTTGGTGTTATTTTTATCTAAACCTAACGCTTCAAAAAGATGCCATGAAATGGCCTCTCCTTCACGGTCCTCATCGGTTGCTAACCAAACAGTTTCAGCTTTACTGGCTATTTTTTTTAATTCATTAACTACTTTAATTTTGTCCTCAGATACTTCATAATTGGGCAAAAACTTATTGTTTACATCTACACCTAAGCCTTTTTTTACCAAATCACGAACATGACCAAAACTGGATTTAACTATAAAGTCATTTCCTAAAAATCCTTCTATAGTTTTGGCCTTTGCAGGAGACTCAACAATCACTAAATTTTTACTCATGTTTGTGTTTTAAATTTGAAAAATCAAAGCGGCAAAGAAAAGGAATTTATTTAATTTCCAAATAAAAGGCTTTTGGCGCTACTCAAAAAAAAGTAAAACCTTTAACATAAATGCAGGAATTTTATAGATAAAGTTTTAATCAATTAAAACAATTTTTATTTCAACCCTCCTATTAAGTTCACTTTCTTCTTCTGTTTGAGGGTCAGGAAATAACATCATTGAGTTTCCATAACCTTCAACAGAGAGTCTTTTTTTGTTAACGCCTTCAAAGGTGAGGTATTTTTTAATCGCTTCGGCCCTATTTTCGCTTAATTTCCTAAATTCTTTTAAATTTTTTCTTTTAGGCCCATTTGCATGACCTTGAATTTCAATTTTTACATTTGGGTTCTTTTGGAGAAAAAGTAATAATGAAGACAATGCTGGTTTTGATTTAGGCAATAATTTGTCAGTATTTCCTTCAAAATAAAATGGAATAATTTCTAAATATGCCTCTGCAGAAATTTTCCTTAAGAATATGGTATCAGCAATTGATAGAGAATCAGGAGGTAAAAGGTAATTTCTTTTTTCAATTAAAAAGCCTGACGCTATTGCCATTACATCTGTTTGAGATTTGAATGGAATGGTGTATCCTGCTTGACCAGTGACAACAAATCCAGTATCAATAATATTGGTTCTTATAACAGCATCAGCATCAACTTTTTGTTTAGTTTCTGAATCAACAAAGAAGAACTGTAATTTATTTCTACTCCGTTTTGACTCTGCTTCCATTTTTGCCAACAAACTGTCAGCTGCTGCATTACTTGTAGCTACTTTTTCGTAATTAAGTTTTAAGGTAAAGCCTTTTTGTGGATTTCGGTCACAACAAATTATCAAGAGATATTTTTTGCCTGATTCCATTATTAAAGGTTTGCAAAAAGAATTTCCTACTCCAATTCCAACAAATGAAGTATCGTTACTACTATTTAAACCTGTTCTGCTATTTATACTTTTATCATTTCTAGAAATATTTGAACGAAGTGGCTTGATTTTACCGGTTAATTTAAGTGAATCGCAAATTCCAATTTCAGATGCGTCAAAAACCATAAAATCATAATCATCATTGATATTGTTTGGAATTATATCAAGACTAAGTTTGTTTTTTTCATTTTTGCTTAATAAAAACCAAACACTATTTTTTTCACTTTTAAAGGATGTTGAATCGTATTTTTTTTGTTGAACTAGTTCTTTAATTTTACCATAACCATTAGGCGCAATATTTTGGATAAAAATCGTATCTGAGAGTATGAAAGCAGTGTTGCAATCACTATTTTGTGCTAGTAAAAGTTGACTATAAATAAAGGTTATAAAAAAAATAAATCGGTTCATTTGAAATTTAAAGGGCTGCAAATATAATTTGCTCAGGATTCATTTAATATCCATACTTACGATATTCAATTCAAAATTATCAACAGATTGTTAAGTAAATTAAGATTATAATTTTGGTTTACGATTTTAAGATAATTTACATTCCAATAATTATGATTAAATTAAATGATTTTATTTGCATCTTTGTTTTTGCAAAAAAAATTAATTAATAAAGCCAATGTCAAATAATGATATTTTAAAAAAGTTAAGAGTAGCTTTAAAGTTGACCACCGAAGACATTCAAAAAATATTGTTGCTCGCCAATTTTAATGCCACTGTTAGCGAATTGAATTCATTTTTTAGAAATGAAGATCATCCAAAGTACGTGGAGTGTGGTGACCAAATATTACGGAACTTTTTAAATGGTTTGATTATACATTTAAGAGGTCCACGTGAAGAAAGAATTAAGCCTAATAATTAATAAAATGCCTGAATGTTCATATTGATAACTATTAAAATAAATTTTGTTATATAATTTTGAACTTTTTGTAAATTCTTTATTGAAAACTGAATCACTAAACTTCTTAATCAAAAAATTGTTATGATTTTTGAATAAATTTTCATATTTGAAATTATAAAACAAAAATGCCTAAAACAACTGTACTTAACTTTTTATCGCTAGTTAAATTTAGCCATACCATTTTTGCATTGCCTTTTGCAATAGTGGGTTATTTCACAGCCATTAAATTAACAGGAAATGGATTTGATTTGCAATTGTTTTTGAAAGTAATATTATGTATGGTTTTTGCACGCAATTCTGCCATGGCATTCAACAGATATGCAGATAGAAAGTTCGATAAAATTAATCCAAGAACTTTTGTGAGAGAAATACCTGCTGGTGTAATTAGTGAAAATGCAGCCCTTTTATTTGTGATTATAAATGTTCTATTGTTTATCATAACCACAAAGTTTATAAATGAACTTTGTTTTTATTTATCGCCCATTGCCATCATGGTCATTTTAGGATATAGTTTAACAAAAAGATTTACAGCACTTTGTCATTTTGTATTAGGGCTTGGCTTAAGTCTAGCGCCATTAGGAGCGTTTTTAGCTGTAACAGGTTTCTTTGATTTAGTACCCATGCTTTTTTCTATATCCATCCTGTTTTGGGTTGGAGGGTTTGATATAATTTATGCTTTGCAGGATGATGATTTTGACAAATCACATCATTTAAAGTCAATTCCTGTATTATTAGGACGAAAAGGTGCCCTAACATTATCAAGAGCCATACATGCAATTTCAGCTATTTTTTTGTTATTGCCAGGATTTTATATGACAAGTTCAATATTTTACTTTTTAGGTTGGGGGGTATTTTCAGCATTATTGGTTTATCAGCATAGTTTAGTAAAATCAAACGACCTCTCTAAGGTTAATCTTGCATTTTTTACCACCAATGGTATTGCAAGTGTCACTTTTTTAATCTTTTATTTAATTGATTATTTTTCTTGAAAAAAATCGGTTTGCTTTGTGTAATTCTGTTTGGAATAGCCCTTGAAACATTTCCACAAGACTGGGTACTTAAAAAAGAAAAAGATGGCATTAAGGTTTTTACTAAGCAAAATTCAAAATCACCATTTAATTTATTAAGAGCTGAATCGCAAATTGACGTTAGTATCAATAAAATGCTGGACTTAATATTTGATGTTAATTCGCATAAATTATGGGTTTATAACACAGTTCAATCAGTTTTATTAAAAAGAATAGGACCTTACGAACTATTATATTATGGAGAAACCTATGCGCCATGGCCTGTAAGTAATAGAGATTTGGTGCTTCATCTTACAGCTAAAATGGATTCTACTTCGGGCATTTGTAAAATTAATGCCATTAGTGAGCCTTATTTAAAACCCTTAGTCTCAGGAAAAATAAGAGTTCCAAGATCTGTTTCTGAATGGACCTTAATTCCTATTGGCCAAAATAAAACCACAGTTATTTACACATTGGATATTGATCCAGGGGGTAGCATTCCAGCATGGTTAGTAAATTTTGCCAGTATTGAAGGCCCTTACCTAAGTTTTGTTAAAATGAGAGCGCTGTTATAAAGATGAAAAATAGATTTAATCAAAAATTCTATAATCTATGACATCATTTTTTAATTATGCCATAAATAGCTGCCTCAGGTTCAACCAACAAGTCATACGGTACTAATTCCATCCAAAAAAACATCATCGTTCATTTATTAATATTGGAAAATTTAATAGTTATAATGTTTTTACACATTAAATGACTTAAATTTTATTTTTTAATGGTTTTTTGCAGAAAAAATTTGGCATTAAAAGACCATATTTGCGGGATGTTTACATATTTTTATGCAAAATACTGTTCAAATTGCAGTTTTTTCTCAACAATTTGTATATTCGCAGCCCTAAAAATTAATTAATACTAAGAAAAAGATGACCTTACTCACTAAAATCCGTAACCGTTCCGGATTACTTGTAACAATTATTGCTATTGCTTTATTGATATTTATTTTAGAAAGTGCCCTTGAGTCAAGAAAAGGACTTTCGGCTTCTGACCGTAGTAAAATAGCTGTAATCAATGGAAAAGATGTTAGTATTGAAGAATTTCAAAATAAATTAGATCAAGCTGAAAGCAATCAAAAAGCTCAAAGCCAAAAGTCTACTATTGATGAAAACACACGTGAAAACTTACGTTCACAAGTTTGGAATCAAATTTTGTTAGAATATGTTGTAAAGCCTCGTTATGAAAAAATAGGGGTTGCAGTAAGTGAAGACGAATTATTTGATATGGTGCAAGGTAAAGACCCACATCCACAGATTAAACAAGCATTTACTGATCAAAAAACGAATCAATTTAACCCTGTTAATGTAATCAATTTCTTGAAAAACATGGAAAAAGATGAAACAGGAGATACTAAAAATAGATGGATAGTATTTGAACAAGCAATAAAAGAAGAGAGAATATCACAGAAGTACACAGCTATGGTGAAAAAAGGTTTGTATGTGACAAAAGCAGAAGCCAAAAGAAACTACATTGGTAGCACTAAAACAGCAAATATTTTATATATAGCAAAGAAATACACTGATATTCCAGATAGTACTATCACAGTAAATGAAGATGACCTTAAAAAGTACTATAATGAAAACAAAAACAAATATAAGCAAAAAGAAACAGTACGTGTTATTGACTATGTTGAATTTAATGTAACTCCATCAGGTGAGGATAGAAAATTATTAGCTGAATCTCTAGAAAAATTAAAGGCAGAATTTGCAGTGGCAGAAGTTGATTCAGATTTTGTAAATCAAAATTCTGATGTAAGATATTCTGATAAATATATAGGCTCAACATCAGGTTTTATGTTTTTTGATAGTTTATCAAGATCTCCACTTGGAACAGTTGTGGGACCTTATCCTGAAGGAAACTTATTTAAAATAGCAAAATTATCAGGTACCAAAATGTGGCCTGATTCAGTTAAAGCAAGACACATTTTGCTAAAAGTAGAAGATGGAAAATTAGCCCAGGCTAAAGAAAGGGCTGATAGTTTAATTAAAGCTATTAAAGGCGGTAAAAAATTTGATGATTTAGCAAAGGTATTCTCAAAGGATCCTGGTTCAGGTGCTAAAGGAGGTGATTTAGGATGGTTTAAAGAAGGAATGATGGTAAAGCCATTTAATGATGCATGTTTTAATGGAAAGAAAGGAGAACTTCAAGTAGTTGAAAGTCAGTTCGGAGTTCATTTAATTGAAGTTACTGATAAGGGTAAGGAGGCCAAAAGATTATTAGTCTCAGTTGTTGAAAGAGCTTCTACTCCAAGTTCAAGCACTTACCAATACTTTTATGGAAAAGCTAGTGAATTTGCTGGAAAAAACAATAACAAAGAACTTTTTGAAAAATCAGCTAAAGAACAAGGACTTAACAAGAGAAGTGCAGAATATTTAAGAGAAACTGACAGAAATTTTAATGGTATTGAAAATGCTAGAGAAGTTGTTAGATGGGCTTACAATGCTAAAATTGATGAAGTTTCACCAGTGTTTCAAGTTGGAGAAAAATACTTGGTAGCGATGCTTACAAAAATTAAAGAAAAAGGAACTTTGCCTTTAGATGCAGTAAAAGATCAAGTTGAAATTGAAGCAAAAAAGCAAAAGAAAGCAGAAAAATATATTGCAGAATTTGAAGCAAATATGAAGAGTTCGACAAGCATTGAACAGCTTGCTCAAAAAATGAATTTGCCTATTGAAACAGCAAGTAACCAAAGTTTTATAAATGGTGTGTTTGGTAACTTTGGACGTGAGGCAAGTATAATGGGTGCAGCTTATGGGTCGAAGGTTAAGGTGTTAAGCAAACCAAGTAAAGGCGATAATGCAGTATTTGTTTTTATTGTGACCAACTTTACTGAAGCCCCTGCTTCTGTTGATAATTATAAATCCAATGCAAGCAATGTAACAAGTGCGGTGAGACAAAGAGTTGATTACGAAATTTTTGAAGCATTAAAAGATAAAGCAGACATTGAAGATAGAAGAGCAGTTTTCTATTAAAATGATTTAGATTAACAAAAAAAGGGTAGAAATTTCTACCCTTTTTTTATTTTCACAAATTAAACTTGTATTTTAGCGATTTGATTGTTTATTATTGATAAACATATAACCCAAGAATCAATAGATACTGTATGAAGAAGAGATGGAGCTTACAAGAAGATGTAGACCGCGGTATTATTGGTTTATTAAGTTTACAATTAGGTGTAAAGCCTCTATTAAGTAGGATTCTTTACCTCAGAGGAATAAAATCATGGGAACAAGCTAAGGATTTTTTTAGACCCGAGCTATCGCAATTACATGATCCATTTTTAATGAATGGTATGGATGTGGCTGTTAAACGGATTGAGGCAGCAATAAAGCAAAATGAAAAAATATTAATTTATGGCGATTATGACGTGGATGGGACCACAGCTGTAGCTTTAGTTTATTCTTTTTTTAAAAATGTATACTCTAAATTAGAATTTTATATACCAGACAGATATGTAGAAGGATATGGAATTTCATTTAAAGGAATTGATTATGCCAAAGATAATGATTTTAAACTTATAATTGCTTTAGATTGTGGAATAAAATCAATTGACAAAATTGAATATGCTAATGATAAGGGGGTAGATTTTATTATATGTGATCATCATTTACCGGGCGAAACTGTTCCTAATGCAATAGCAGTTTTAGATCCAAAAATGGAAAGTAGTAATTATCCTTTTGATGAGCTTTCTGGTTGTGGAATTGGATTTAAATTGATTCAAGCCTTTGCTAAAAGAAATAATATTTCTGAAGAACACTTAAAACAATATTTAGATTTAGTTGCAGTAAGTATCGCTGCAGACATAGTGCCAATTGTAGGAGAAAATAGGATTTTAGCTTATTATGGTCTTCAAGTGCTTAATAATAGAGAAAGGAGAGGTTTTGATGCCATTTTAAAACTGGCAGCTTTTAATAAAAAGTTATCCATAAGCGATATTGTTTTTACTATAGCACCTCGTATAAATGCAGCAGGAAGAATAGCAAGTGGGAATACAGCTGTTGAATTATTAATTTCAGATAATCCTCAGGATGCATTAAGTTCTAGTGAGGAAATAAATAACACAAACACAGAGCGCAAAACTTTAGACCAAAACATTACCAAGCATGCATTTAGCATGATTGAAGAAGATGAAAATAATCATTTAAAAAAAAGCACTGTATTATACCATCCTGATTGGCACAAGGGCGTTGTAGGTATTGTAGCATCTCGGCTTACAGAAAAATACTATAGGCCTACTGTGGTGCTCACCTCATCTAATGGATTGGCCACTGGATCGGCAAGATCTGTTAAGGATTTTGATGTGTACAAAGCAATTGAAGCTTGTAGTGAGTTTCTTGAGCAATATGGTGGACATAAATATGCAGCTGGCTTAACTCTTAAAACTGAAAATATTCCATCTTTTATTGAAAAATTTGAAAAAATTGTATCTCAAACCATTGATGATCATTTGTTAACACCAGAAGTGGAAATAGATGCAGAAATAAAATTGATTGACTTAGATGCCAAATTCTTACGTATTTTAAAGCAATTAGCACCGTTTGGACCAGGCAACATGGCCCCTGTTTTTCTTGTTAGAGGAGTAAAAGATAAGGGCTATGCTAGAGTTGTTGGAAACAATCATTTAAAATTAGATATTTATCAAGATGATATCAAATTTTGTTTTCCTGCTATAGCATTTAATGCGGGTGATAAATACGAGCAATTGCTTGAAAAACCATTATTTGATATTTGTTTTACCATTGAAGAAAATGAATTCAATGGTAATATTACATTGCAGTTCAATATTAAGGACATTAAATTTGAACATCAGAAAACATTAAGTCCAAATAATTTGTTATAAAAAAAATTAGTAATTCAATATGATGGAAGATCCAATTTTATTAGAAAAATTTCAAGAAAAAATTGACAAAGGTTTGAAAATAGAACCAAAAGACTGGATGCCTGAAGCTTACCGAAAACAATTAATTCGAATGATGAGTCAGCATGCGCATTCAGAAATAGTTGGCATGCTACCAGAGGGCAATTGGATTACCAGAGCTCCAAGTTTAAGAAGGAAAGCAGTTTTGCTTGCCAAAGTTCAAGATGAGGCTGGTCATGGTTTGTATTTATACAGTGCAGCAGAAACTTTAGGTATTGATAGAACTGAATTACTAGATCAATTATTTACAGGAAAAGCCAAATACTCAAGTATATTCAATTATCCTTCGTTAACCTGGGCCGATATTGGTGCCATTGGTTGGCTTGTAGATGGTGCTGCTATAATGAATCAAACTATGCTTGCCAGAGGTTCTTATGGACCATATTCTAGAGCTATGGTAAGAATTTGCAAAGAAGAAAGTTTCCATAATAGGCAAGGGTATGAAATTATGCTCACATTATCTAACGGAACTCCAGAGCAAAAAGCAATGGCACAAGATGCACTAAATCGCTGGTGGTGGCCTGCCATCATGATGTTAGGACCATCTGACGCAGCCTCTCCAAACACTGAACAATTAATGCGTTGGAAAATTAAATTAGAAACTAATGATGAAATTAGGCAAAGATTTATTGATAGAACAGTTCCTCAAGCCGATTTTTTGGGTTTAACTATTCCTGATAAGGATATGAAATTTAATGAAGCAACCGGACATTATGAGCACGGAGAAATTAATTGGCAAGAGTTTTTTGATGTAATTGCTGGTAATGGCCCTTGTAACAAAAAGAGGTTGAAAGCTAGGGTTGATGCTGATAAAAATGGAGCTTGGGTTAGAGCTGCTGCTCATGCATACGCAGTAAAAAAAGCTGCTTCAAAGGCTGCTTAAAATATTTGAAAACTGAATAGTTTTTCATTGTATTCTATACTCATGATGCATTGTAGTGCTTTGTCTTGGTTTTTGGCCAGTTTTAAAGTAACTTTAAACTACCTCAGCTACAGTAAATGTGGAGCCTCCTACAAACACTAAATCATTGTTTTTTGCATTTCTTTTTGCGGCTTGATATGCATATTTAACGCTTTTATAGGTTTCACCTATTAAATGATATTTTAACGCTTGCACTGCTAATTCGCTTGCATCTAAACCGCGTGGAATATTGGCCTTACAAAAGTAGTATAAAGCAGTTTTAGGTAATAAACTTAATATTTTACTTACATCTTTATCATTTACCATTCCTAACACAAAATGCAACTTTTGAAATTGTAAATTATTTATTTGCTCTAAAACCATTTTAATTCCAGCCTCGTTATGTCCTGTATCAGCAATACAAAGTGGATTTTCTTTATGGAGTATTTGCCATCTTCCCATTAAACCAGTGCAATCTACAACATTTTCAATGGCTTGAGCTATTGATTTTTTTGGAACTTTTAATCCTAATCCATTCGCAATTTCAATGGTTTGCAAAACTGTTGCGATATTTTTTTGTTGGTACATTCCTTTGAGTTGTGGGTTTAGTCTGTCAAAAAACAAAACCTTTTTTTTCAACACCTGTATTGCTTCTCCATACTTTAATGTTGACACTTCATAATATTGATCAGCAAAAAATATTTCAGCACCCATTTCTTTTGCTTTGCTTATGAAAATTTGTTTTGTTTCTTGTTGAGTTTCGCCTATGACAATTGGCGTTCCGTTTTTAATAATACCTGCTTTTTCGGTTGCTATCAATTCAATTGAATCACCTAACAGTGCCATATGATCCATACTAATATTAGTAATAACACTTATTATTGGTTTAATTACATTAGTGCTATCTAATCTTCCACCTAAACCTGTTTCAATAATGGCAATTTCAACAGATTTTTCCTTAAAATAATTAAACGCCAAACCAACTGTCATTTCAAAAAAAGAGGGTTGAATTTTCTCAAAATCTTGCTGATAATGATTTATAAAATTTGCCACATACTTTTTAGGAATCATTTTACCATCAATTTTTATTCTTTCCCTAAAATCTTTTAAATGAGGTGAAGTGTATAAGCCTGTTTTGTAACCTGCTAAGCTGAAAGCAGCTGCTAACATGTGTGATGTTGATCCTTTTCCATTGGTACCAGCAACATGAATACTAATAAATTCTTGTTGAGGATTATTTAATAAATTACAAATTGCCAGTGTATTGTCAAGGTTCGCTTTGTAGGCAGCACTCCCTATGCGTTGAAACATAGGTAAATGAGTATACATAAAATTTAAAGCCTCTTTGTAGGTCATTACAAATGATACTTTATTTCAAAATAAAATTGTAGGTGATTGTTCCTTTTTGTTCTTCAGGTGCATCGGTAGTGGCATTAAATTTTGCCGACATGGCAGCCCTTCTGGCAATATCTAGTAAATTAGGATTTGATGTTGTTGAACCTTTTACACCAGGCTTTGCTTTAATAACATTTCCATTCTTATCTACTGTGATTTCAACGACCACTTTGCCATCTTCCTGAAAAGCGGCTCTTGGAACAGGTAAACTATTCGCCTTTCTGTTGGTTAATGAGTATCTTGGACCGCCTTTTCCGTCACCACCTGGGCCATCGGTGCCATTTCCTGGTGTATCGCCATTCCCACCACCGGGACCGTGATACTTAGAGTCTCTACTTCCTTCTTTCACCCCTTGATCTCCAGGTTTGTTTGTTTCGCCTTCACCTTTAGCACTATTCCCACCTTCCTTATTTGCTCCTTTATATAAACTTCTTGGATTAGCCTTTCGAGGTTCAGGAACTGTTTCAGAAACTGCTGTGGTATTGGCATTTTCAGTTGGCTCTACCTTAGCTTCAGTTGGTGCTTCTTCAATTTCCTGTGTTAAAATAGCTTTTGCTGATGGCCTAACAGGTGTCGAAATTTCAATTGGTGGGTCGGCTACCTCTTCGGCTGTACTTTGTGTGGTTGATGCATCAGCCAAATTCTCAGGTTGAACTTCTCCCATTCCATCATCTGAATCTCCAAAATTAACTTCAATTCCATTACCGCCAGTTTCAGGAAACGGAGGAATAGGTGTTTTAAATACTATCAATAAAAACACAAAAAATAGCAGTACATGAAACACTATTGTTCCAACTAATGCCATTAATTTGTTATTTCCAGCTTCTTGATTTGCCATCATGTGTTTGATTAATTCCTAGATGCAAACTATATTAATTATCCATAAGTTGATTAAACTATTTTGGTGCTTGAGTGGCCATTATCATTTTTACCTTGAGTTTGTTTCCAATTGCTAACACATCTACCAAGTCTTGCACACTTAGCCCATTATCAATACGGAGAACTACAGTTGGCTCATCAATTCCAGTGGTAGCGGCAGTTAGTTTTGGTTCTATTTCTTCAAAAGTAATCCTTTGTCCATCTAGGGAATATTGCTTATCAAGAGACATTTCTAATGAAAAAGATTTTTTGCTAAATGATTGAGCCGAACTGGCCTTAGGTAACATTAACTTAATAACACTTGGGTTTACCAATGTTGAAACAATGAGAAAAAACAGCATGAGAAAAAACATGATATCACTCATACTTGAAGCGCCAACTTCAGCTTCAAAACGTTTTCTATTTCTTTTTAGATTCATGCTTTGGGATCTTGAAGTACATCAATAAAGTCAATTGAGTTTGCCTCAATTTTATAAATAGTTCGATCAATCATAATATTTAAGTAATGGTAACTAACAAAAGAAAAAACTCCCACCACAAGACCTGCGGCACTGGTAATCATTTTTTCATACAAACCACCCGAAATTAAACCTATGCTAATATTATCGGCCAACGAAATATTATAGAAAATTTTAATTACACCTGATATGGTACCAATAAATCCAAACATTGGAGCTATACCAGCAATAATACCTAAAATGCTGATATTCTTTTCCATTTTGGCCACCTCCAATTTTCCAACACCTTCCATAGCGCTTTCAATTTCCTTAATTGGTTTGCCAATACGTGCAATTCCTTTATCAATAACAGCGGCCACAGCTGAAGGGTTGCTCTTACACACACTACTAGCACCTTCAAGATTTCCTTTTTTGATTTGCTCTTTTACATTTTTCATAAAGTCACTAGAAACTCGCCCTGCTTTTCTGATAGTAATGAATTTTTCAATAAGCACATAAATGCTTATAATTGATAATACACCAATGGGAATCATTATATATCCGCCTTTGAGTATTAAATCTAACAATGAAAGTGTATCTTGTTTGGTAGCATTTTCAACTACTGTAGGAACAGTTGTGGCAGTGCCTGTAGCACTTTCGGTAATTTGCAAAATCAGTGATAACAACATAGTAATTGTAAATATTATTTATGGCTAAAGTAGTTCTACTTATGAGCATCATAGATGCTTTAAAGTGATAATTATAAACAAGTATATGTTAGTTATAGGCGAATATTTAAAATGCTTTTTTAAATTCTTAAAGTGTAAATCTTTAAAGTAAAACTTAAGTGTGGAACGCTGCCTTTCATGCAACGTTTCATTCTTAACAAATTTTAATTCATTTGGAAAACCGGCACGAAACACAATTTACACAATTGTTTGTTATTAATTAAAATCTGAAATAAAATTAATTACCATTTCAAAATTTACTTTTGGTAAGCATTTTGTTAATCATAGTACACGAATTATTTAATTGAACTATTCGTGCTAAAAAAATATCAATTTATGAAAAATATCTTCCAATTCTCCGTATTAACAGTCATGATTGTATATTTAACATCATGCATACCTGCTAGACAATTTGAGGAATTAAAAGATAAGGAAAAGAAATGCGCTCAAGAATTATCTGAATTAAAGGCAAATTCTTTAACAACTTCAACTAAGCTCACAGAGTGTGAGAACGATGTTCAAATTTTAAAACGCAAAGTGAGTAATCTGCAAAATGATACTATGGTGATGGGTAATTCTATGCGATTGTTGACTAAAAACTATGACAAACTTAACCAAACCTATGATTTATTGTTATCAAAAAATAAGGAGCTTTTAGAGGGAAATGCCAATGAAAATAAACTGTTGGTAACCAATTATCAACTTTCACAAGAGCAACTTCAAAAGGAGCAAGATGCGTTAAAAACTGCAAAACTGGAATTAGAAAATCGCAAAACAAATTTAGATAAGCTAAACACTGAATTAAAGGATGCCCAAGAGGCTTTGAAAATAAGAGAGGCGAAATTAACCGAATTGCAAAATATATTAGCTAAGAAAGACTCCACTGTAAAGGCACTTAAAACAAAGGTTACTGATGCCTTGCTCGGATTTCAAAATAATGGTTTAACTGTAGAACAAAAAAATGGAAAAGTTTATGTTTCATTAGAAGAAAAACTTCTTTTTGCCAGTGGTAGTATAAGTGTTGATGCAAAGGGAGCAGAGGCCATAAAAAGTCTTGCAAAAGTTTTAGAGCAAAACCCAGATATTAATATTTTAGTTGAAGGGCATACCGACAATGTGCCTTATTCAAGCGCCAGTGGCGGGATTAAAGATAATTGGGATTTAAGTGTTTTGAGAGCAACATCTATTGTTAAACTAATTACTTCTCACAGTACAGTTGATGCCAAGCGTTTAACTGCAGCTGGGCATGGTGAATTTTTTCCAATTGACACAGAAAATACTGCTCAAGCACGCAAAAAGAATAGAAGAACCGAGATTATTTTAACTCCTAAATTGGACGAATTGCTAAAAGTATTAGAAACTAATTAATTGGCATTTAGCAAATTTTAATCCTTTATTAGTGTAATATTCTTTCAAAACACGTAGGTTTGTTTTTTAATTAAGGAATTAAATCTATGTCAAAGCAATTTTCTTTAAAGAAGTTTAGCACATTTTTATTGTTTTTATTGATTGCCAATATTGGTTTTTCTCAAATTTTAAAACCAGTCAAGTGGAGTTTTAGCGTCAATCGTATTAATGATTGTGAAGCTGAATTAATCTTTAAAGCTAAAATTGATAAAGGCTTTCATGTGTATTCTCAGTTTTTGGATGGTAATGATGGTCCAGTTGCCACTACTTTTAACTTTGAAAAAAGCAAAGATTGTAATTTTATTGGAAAGGTAATTGAAGGAAAGCCTATTGAAGAGTACGATCCCAATTTTGAAATGAAATTAAAGTTTTTTGCAAATGAGGCTACTTTCAAACAAAAAATTAAAATAACTAATTCAAAGGCGTTCACTATAAAAGGATACCTTAATTACATGGTTTGTGATGATACAAAATGTTTGCCTCCAGAAGACGTAGATTTTGAGTTTAAGCTAGAGGCCGCAAACGGTAAATCATGTACAGATGAAAAAGAAAAAAAATCAGACATCAATAAAATTGATACTGGAGCTATTAAGCCTGTAGATGTTGATAGCTCACAAAATGACACAACAAAAGTTGAAGTAATTGAATCAAACTCAGTTGATAAAGATATTATTAAGGCAGATGATGATCAAAAACCAGAAAATAAAGGAGCATGGGCCATATTTGTGGCAGGTTTTTTAGGTGGTTTGTTGGCATTACTTACGCCTTGTGTATTTCCAATGATACCATTAACTGTTAGTTTTTTTACCAAAAGTAGCGGTAATAGAAAAAAAGGATTGATCAATGCGCTAATTTATGGCCTTTCCATTATTTTAATTTACGTTACTTTAGGTATGATTATTACCTTATCACTTGGCCCCGATGCCTTAAACGCCATGGCCAGCAACGCAATTGTAAACTTAGCATTCTTTATCATCTTTGTAGTTTTTGCAACTTCATTTTTAGGCGCATTTGAAATTACTTTGCCTAGCAGCTGGGTTAACAAAGCAGATTCTGCTAGTGAAAAAGGCGGATTAATAGGTATCTTTTTTATGGCTTTCACCTTATCGTTGGTTTCTTTTTCATGCACAGGTCCTATTATTGGAACCTTACTTGTGCAAGCAGCAGTAGGTGGTAATGTAATTAACCCTACTATTGGTATGATAGGGTTTTCATCTGCTTTAGCTTTACCTTTTGGTTTATTTGCCGCTTTTCCAGGATGGTTAAATTCTTTACCTAAATCTGGTGGTTGGTTGAATTCTGTTAAAGTTGTTTTAGGATTGTTAGAATTAGCTTTAGCATTGAAATTCCTCTCCAATGTTGATTTAGCTTACCATTGGGGCATTTTAACTCGCGAAGTATTTATAGCTTTATGGATCGTAATTTTTAGTTTACTTGGTTTTTATTTATTAGGTAAGCTAAAATTTTCTCACGATAGTGACACTAAATACATCAGTATTCCCAAAGCCATGTTTGCTATAATAGTATTTGGTTTTGTAGTATATTTAATACCCGGCATGTTTGGTGCACCTTTAAAAATTATAAGTGGCTTCCCTCCTCCTACTTTTTATAATGAAGGCTGGTCTTTAGGTAATGGAAGCCCAAATGATGCTGGTGAAAAAATTATTCCTGGCACTGACCCCGAACATTGCCCGCATAATTTAAATTGTTTTCATGATTATAATTTAGCTTTAGCCTATGCTAAAGAAGTTAAGAAACCTTTAATGGTTGACTTTACGGGCTGGAGTTGTGTAAATTGCCGTAAAATGGAAGACAATGTTTGGGTTGACCCTAGGGTACTTGAAAGACTAAGCAAAGATTATGTGCTAGTGTCTTTATATGTTGATGATAAAACCTCTTTACCTGAAGCTGAGAAACATATTAGTAAAACCACAGGTAATAAAATTAAAACTATTGGAAATAAATGGAGCGATATGCAAACAGAACGCTTTGGAACAAATTCACAACCATATTATGTATTGCTGGATGCGAATGAACAAATGTTGAATAAGCCTACTGGTTACGATCCAGACATCGAAAAATTTATAGCTTTCTTGGATGAAGGTAAAAAAGTATATTCAAACAAATAAATGATTAGTTTAATCTAGAATAAAAATACAAATGAAGTTTTACAATTTTTTAATTAAGTATCGTTTTTGGTTAGGGTTATTAGCCATAGTATTAGGAGTGGTGGCACAAATTACAGTGGATGTTTGGACAGCTGTTTTATTATATTCTTTAGCATTTATTGCAATACTTTCGCATTTTTTAATAGGACCAATTAGATTATTACAAAAACCCATAGAGGAAGGAAATATTGAAGAGGTAAATCGTATTTTAGGTTCCATTTGGTTTCCTAATTTATTAATTAAGCCAGTGAGAAGCAGCTATTACACCCTTAAAGCCAATATGGATATGGCTCAACAAAATTATACTTCAGCTGAAAAAAATTTAAAAAAAAGTGTGTCATTAGGAGGCGTGACTTCAGAAATGGATGCCGCTAATAATTTACAAATGGGTATGATGGCTTTACAAAGAAATGATTTTAAAGAAGGTGAAAAATATGTAAAATCTGCAATAAGAACAGGCTTACCTGATAAGGACAGCCAAGCTATGGCATATTTAGCAATGTCACAAATATACTTGAGACGAAGAGAAAATAAAGCGGCCAAAGATTTCTTTAGCAAAGCCAAAGCAGCAAAACCAAAATCGGAAGAGGTAGTTAAACAAATAAAGGAAATGGATAAATATTTAAGTAGAATGCCTGGTTAACGTGGATTTTAAGAATTCGCAAACTAAGCTTTTTACTTAACACAAACTGCTGCTGCCTTTATTTTTTTTGCCTTCGATTCGTTAACATCAAATCCTACATACTCCTTACCAAATGTAACTTTCATATATTGAATATTGGTAGCACACAATTTTAACCAATCGCTAGACGTAACACCATAATATGGAAAATAATTTGTGGCTTCAATCATTTCATCAGCCTTTCCAACAGGTAAATACTTATCAATTGCAAAAGCTAAAATGGTTTCATTGTTTGTTAACAATATCGTCAAAGTATCGCCTTTTAGAATATTTTCCTTTTGTAATTCGGGCATAGTGATTTCTAATCCTAATTGATAATTGGCGCCATTTTTAATAGTCCAAACAATAAACTGATTTGTTACCGAAGTCATTATTGATTTTATTTGTAACCCAGTTTTGCTATCGGTTTCTTCTTTGTTAAAAGTGCATTTTTGGGCATATGTAAATGCACTGAAAAGGATACATGCTAATAGTGTAAATAAAGTTTTCATATTTCAAATTTTTATCAAAGTAAAATAAAAAAATTGAAAATCCTAATCAAAATATAAAAACAATAAGAACAATATCATCTTAATAAAATTAATAGCCCGAAAAATATTGTCTTTCGGGCTATTAAAACTATTGCACTTGATTCAATACAGCTAGCTCAGTGGATTTAATGTCCAACTCAATTCTAATTAAATTAAATACTACCAATGGCAGAGGTAAGTTTTCAAAGTTTGATTTTTCCCAATTCACTTGTTCTCCATATACCAGAACCTGATTGGTATTAAGTCTGCTTAAATCAGCATTTTTTGACATTGAACCAACAAACTCCTTATAATCTTCAATTTTCTGTTTCAATTTTTTTGCAGTGAAATCAAATGATGCATATTCATCGCTCAAGAGTCTTTCTGTTAGTATGTTATTCCAACCGCTTGAACGTAATTCATCTAAATTAATTTTTTCAGCCTTTTCTATGGATATTCCTTCGGTAATGGAAATCAAATTTGCTTTCATTTTACTTGTAAATTGAAACAAATGGTCAGAAGCTTCTTTTAGTTTTTTAATATTTTCTGTTTTAATACTATCGTTTACACACTTATTAAGCATTACTTGATATGTGTTCTCGCTCACTTTGGTGTTATAAACCATTAAATCATTGCTTTCGGTTACTCCTCTCCAAAAGCTGTCTGAAACAGTTTTTGATAAACCTGTACCTGATTCTACAATAAACAACCCTGCACCAGCAATAATTAAAATGATAGTTGCTGTAGCATTAATTTTATTTGTTGTGTTCTTGTAAACACTTAAAATATAAATGGGTAAATAAGCAAATACCAAAAGCACACATCCAATTATAGTCATCATTCGCGCCCCAGGCCAGTGAAGAACCCTAAACAAAACACCTGATGAAATAAGAACAGAAGAAACGAATCCGATAATACTTAAAACAACGCTTCTATTATTTTCTTCAGTTGATTTAAATTTTAGAATAAATAATAACGGCAAAAATAAAACAGTCATAAAAAACACACCTGACAAGATAAGTATGTTTGCACCAAGCCAGTGTTGAAACTTAAAAAAGGCACCAATTAGGATCATCATTGAAGAGATGTATCCTGATATTTTCATTGTTGAGTTCATAAAATAATAATGTTTAAAGATTAATAGTCGATTTGTTTCTTCCTGTATTTCTTTTAAACCTTGATCACCAAACAGCAATAAGGTTTTTTCATATACAGTTTCGAAATTCCTGTATTCATCGAGTTCTTCTTCAATTAAACAGCATATGTGATCCAACAAATCGATACTTAGGTCAGAGGATGTTATTCCTCTAACCCTTATATCTTTTTCAATAAAGGCAATCTGTTCTTCTGTTAAACTTAACATATTAAATGCTTGGTTTAAGATCAAGTAAAATATTCATTGTATGAATAAAATCGGCAAATTCGTAAATCTTTTCCTTTGCTCGCTCATTTCCGGCATGAGTGAGGGTATAGTATTTCCTTACGCGTTTTCCAATGTTAACTGTTTCTGTTGTAACTACGCCCTCGGCTTCCAGCTGGTGAAGTAGAGGGTAAAGTGCACCTTCTGTAATTACAATTTTTGAATCAGTTAACTCTTTTACTTTTTGTGTCATCTCATAACCATACATTTTTTTTGTATCGGATAACAATTTTAAAATAACAGTTTTTAAAGTACCTTTAATTAGCTCTGATGAATACATAGGACAAATATACATAAGTTTTTTATGTATAAGCAAGTAATGTATAAAATAAAATTATAACTATTTGATTTACTGATAATTATTTTTTTAAATAGTTCTGTTACCCAATTATATACTTTTACTTTTCCTTAAAAATAGACGTTAAAGTTCAGGTTTCCTTTGGCTAAAAAGTTGCTTATTTTTTAATTTCTCAATTAATGAAATCGCTCTTCGAATTCTGCTGTCGATATTTTTTACCCCATTGACATAATATGCCAAACTTCTCTGCATACCAGGTTTGAGTGCTTGCCACTCACGATTTCCATATTCATCTTGAGCCAATACTTCCAATAGTTCTTCTGGTACATCAACTATATTTGGATCTACAAGGTGAAAGGAAACTTCAACTTCGTCTCCTAATTTTATTTTAGATGACTTACGCAATGGTAAACCAATAGCGAAATACTTTGTTCCACCTTTTAGTGAATTTATAGCCAATGAAAAAGGTGTTTTATTTATAAAGCCCTTTACTCTGTAACGCTTTGCAGGCGGCAATCTTTCATAAATTTTATTAGGTACAATGATGCCATAATTGGTGCTAGCAGCGCCTAGTGCTTCGATATGTCCAACAAATTTGTATATCTTATCTTTTTGAGCAGCCATTGATTCTGCAAAAATTACTAAACCTCCATTTTAGTGAGGTTATGAGCTAAAACATCTAAGAATTTTGTTAATGGCTTTTCGACCATCATTTTAAGCATCGGATTAAGATCTGCTTCTAAAAATAATTGAGCCTTGCATTTGTTGTCGTTATTAGGTTGGATAGCAACTTTTAAAAAAACCGCGGCTGGTAGTTTACCAATTCCTTTATAAACAATATGAGAGGAAGGTGTATGCTCTAAAATCATAAAGCCAATTGATGGCATTCCTTTTAACGTAAATGTGCATTCATCATGAGTACTTTTCCAGTCGCTTACTTCAGATGGCATTAATTTCTCGAAATTATTTAAGTTAGTTAAAAATCGATAGATACCCTCAGCTGGTTTATCGATATCAACCTCTTGAGATTGTAATTTAGTTTGGCTCATAATTGATGTGTATTAAAATTAATTTCCCCATTCAGCAGGATTCAACAACCATTTATTTAAAGAATCCATATCATCAGCGTTAATATAACCTGTTTCTAAGGCCGCTTCCAGTAAAAAATAATAATTAGTTAGTGTAAATAAATTGCATTTTTTTTCTTTAAAACTTATATTGGCTTTTTCAAAACCATAGGTAAAAATTGCGGCCATTCCTAAAACTTCTGTTTGTGCATCACGCAATGAATCAACAGCTTTCAAACTACTCATACCGGTACTTATTAGGTCTTCAATAACTAAAACTTTATCTCCCGAATTCACTTTTCCTTCAATCATATTGCCTAAGCCATGCTCCTTTGCTGAAGCCCTAACGTAGGCAAATGGCAATTTTAATTCTTCGGCAACTAAAATACCATGTGCAATTGCACCAGTGGCAACACCAGCAATAAGTGTTGTGTTTGAATAATGTTGCTTTGCTAAAGATGCAAAACTTTGTGCAATAATTTTCCTTGTTGAGGGAAACGATAAAGTTACTCTATTATCGCAATAAATAGGGCTTTTCCACCCCGAGGCCCAAGTGAATGGCTTATTTGGCTCAAGCTTTACTGCTTTAGCTTCTAATAATAGAAGTGCAATTTGCTTTGCAATGTTTTCATCAAATATCATGGTTCAAACCTACATTTAATTTTTGTAAATGATATCAAAAACAAGCTAATTTTTGTACTTTTGTGTGTTAACAACATGGGATGGAATTTTACAAGATTTATTACAAGGATAAAAAGGTAATCATTGCCAATGAGACAGATATTAATTACAAAGGCAATAACACTTTGTTTGCATCATATGATAATATTGAAATTTTACAAGACTTAATTAAGGTTTTGCTTAATGTGCCCAGTATTGAAACACTTTATATATATGGTGATAATCCTGAGCAAATTTGGGTAGCCTACAAATCTTTGTATACCATTATTGAAGCAGCTGGTGGCTTAGTATTAAACAAAGCCTCACATGCACTATTAATTTTCAGACTAGGTAAATGGGATTTGCCAAAAGGTAAAATAGAAAAAAACGAAAGCATTCAAGAGGCAGCAATAAGAGAAGTAATTGAAGAGTGTGGAGTTAAACAGTTGCACATCGAATCGAAACTTATTGACACATACCATATATATCAACTCAAAGGAAAGCAAATTCTTAAAGTTTCACATTGGTTTTTAATGCGTTGTAATGATGCTGAACTTGATTTAATTCCTCAAACCATTGAAGGAATCACCGATGCGAAGTGGATGACAGTTACAGATTCATTAAATGTATTAGACAACTGTTATTCATCCGTAAAAGATGTGCTTACTAAATTTTTCATTAAGCCACTATAGACAATCTTATTTCTTTCTAATGAGTTGCTTTAAAAAATTATCCATATTTTGACTTGGTGCTGGTGCATTTCCTTTAATTATATCGCCATCAGTATCTATTAAGATATAATGTGGGATACTTCTAATTTTATATTCGTTTCGAATTAATTTTTCGGTGTCGTGAAGCAATATCCAATTGAATTTATGCGTGGCAAAATATTTTTTTTCTTCCTCAATATTTTCTCCAGTGGCAACACTAATAAACGTCACTCTATGCCCATATTTTTGTTCTAACTTTTGAACATATTTTAACTCTTGCAATGACTCCACATTCCAAGTTGCCCAAAAATTAATATAAACTATGTTTCCTTTTAAATCGGCCATACTTTTATATTTGATATGGTTCAACATTAGTTCTGGAGCTGCTGAACCCGTTTCTAAAACATTCATACCTTCTAATAAATTTTTAGCTATGGTTCTGTTTTGGGCACTCAATCCTTTTAATGAAGCATAATTCATCAATAAATTTATATTATTTTTATTATTGCCTTTCATATAATAAAACTCTCTTAATCCTGTAATTAAAATAAGTTCCCTCAAAGTGTCATTTTTTAGAAGGCTATCTGCTTTTAATAATGTAGCCATGGCATTTTCATAACTGTGCATTTCATTTATTTCATAGCTCAAAGTTTGTCCTTTTTGTTTTAATGACAGTTGTTTTAAATATTGAAGAAAAAAGGTACTAAAATATTGCATGTAGGAAGGGTGCATATAGTTAATTGGCCCAGAAAAGTATTTTTTATATTGATAGAAATGATTTGTAAAGCAAGCTTCTTCAATAGGTGCTAAACTGTATTCAATATAGGTTTTTAAAAATGATACTGGATTTGAGAATTCTTTTTTGATGACTTCGTTTCTAAATTTTAATAACTCCTTTTGCAGGATGCGTGGTTGGGCAAAATAAATATTATTGTTAGCATAAAAATTGCTTAATAATTTTTCGAAATAAACGATTTGATTATTTAAGCTTGATTCACTTTTATTTGTAAAATAAACACTTACGGGTGTTTCAACACCTATGGTTTGAATTGCATTAGTATCTGCCTTCCCTAATTCTAATTGGTAAGTTGAATCTGGTTCAGCATAAAAAAAAGCCTTTGTTAGATTGGTTTTTAATGTAATTTTTTTTATTTGACGAATTGAAAAATTAACTCTTAAAATTCCATTTTCATCTGTTTTTGCTTGTTGAATTAATTTTTCCTTATTAGTGTAATAGTCTTCATGCTCATATATACTTACTTCTAATAATGAATAATCAGGTATCTTTAATTCGATATGCACTTGAGCAATAACTGCCAAATGAAGAAATTGAAAAAAAACAATGAAAAAGAAATTTTTCATAAGCTTAGTTGATAGTATACTACTTTGAATGACAAACATACTTATTACAAATTTTATGCCTCACAAATAGCAACTATCTCAAAACAACCACATGTCCAACTTGATTTAGTGTTTTATCAGGTGAACAATAACTGCGATAGTCAATTTTATATATATATACCCCTAGTTGTACAAGTTCACTTCCAACTATTCCATCCCATCCTTTATTCTTATCACGTGTTTCAAAAACCAACTGTCCCCAACGATTATAAATTGCCATATAAAAATCTACTATACTTTCATAATTACCAGCAGGACTAAATATATCATTTAAACCATCACCATTTGGTGTAAAACTATTAGGAATAAATAAAGGTGGGTCATCTTCAATAGCTTCCACAATTATAGTGTCATATAAATGGCAAGTTTGATTATAGGTTAGAACCACCGAATATTCACCAGGGTGAAATACATCTAAAAAAGAAGTGGTTGCTCCTGTGTTCCATAAATATGTTCCGCCAGGGTCAGCAAAACTTAAGTCTAATTTAAATTTATTATGACTGCATAAAACAGTATCAATTCCTAAATAAGGTTGATGAAAATAATCCACCTTAATACTATCTTTGTAACTGCATTGTGCGCTATAAGCTTCTGCCCAATATATACCAGTTTCAGTTACGTTATAATATTGATTTGTAGTTCCAGAACTCCACAAAAAAGTTATTCCGGAATTACCAGCACTCAATTGCAAGGTGTCTCCAGGACAAATCATAGTGTCTAAGCCCAAATCAAATTGAGGTAGGGGCAGGTAAATAACAGTAATTGAATCGGTTTCTACGCAATTTCCAGCACTCGCTATCACCCAATATGTACCAGAATAAGGAACTTGAATTGTTTGTGTTGTTGCACCAGTACTCCATAAATAGGTGCAACCCGGATTTTCAGCGTCAAGGGTAATCACTTGGTTTTTACATACAGCAGTATCATTGCCAATAGGAGGAATAGTAACCATAATAATATTAGTGGTATCATTCAAAGTACAATAACCATTATCAATAGTAACAATATAATTTCCAGGATTATTCGCAACTATAACTGGACTTGTTTCTCCGGTATTCCAACTATAAGTATAACTTGCATTTCCAGCGTTTAAAGGTATACTTGCAAAGCCACAAATTATAGTATCATTCATAAGGCTTGAAACAGGTTCTAATATTACTGTAATATCAACTGAAGAAGTATCTGCGAAATTACAGCTTGTAGAATCTATTGCTATTAATGTAACAGTGTAAATTCCTGTTGTATTATAAATATGACTTGGATTTGAAGCATGTGATACTGGCGAGCCATCGCCAAAATCCCAAATAAAATAGCTAGCGCCAGTACTATTGTTATTAAAGGAAATTGGATAATTATTACATACTGTATCTGTTGGTGCAGCTGTGACCTCAGCATCTAAATCTAACAATTGAAAATCAATTTTTATAATTGCAATGTTACAATTATTACTATTATTTGTATTTGAATAAACCATTGGGGTTGTGGGAAAATTGTCGTAACCACCGCAACCAGCACAAACAGATTGGTACACAATACCTTTTTTATCAAAGCGACTTGTCCCTCCATCAACATGCTCTTCTGTTCCTATATCTCCTCCATAATAAGTAGCATACCACAATGAAAGAGCATCTTTTTTCAGTACTAAAAAATAAAAGTCACATCCATCTGTTGAAGTTTTTATAGCATTTGGTGTTACTGGTAAACCTGTCGTTGAACCTGTGTTTCCATATGGAATACATTGTCCGCCCCAGCCAGAAACATACACATTTTCGCACTCATCAACTAAAAACGCTGTAGGTGAAATATTAGGCACTGGCACACCAGAACCAAATACAGTGTGATAAATACTTGTGCTTAAATCGGGAGAAAATTTATGTATAAATTGACCACTAAAAGGATTACTATAAACACCAGGTGAAGAGCCATAAAGCCCCTCAGTTTGCCCACATATATATACATCATAATCATCATCTAACTGCACAAAATAGCTTTGATCATAGGCTCCTGTACCAATAAATGTAGATTGCATTAAGGAGCTCCCATTATTAGCAATTCTACATAAAAAACCATCAATTAAACCACCATAGCTAGGGTGAAAAGCACCTGCTGTAACAGGAAAATTGCTGCTCGCAGTTCCACCGGTAACATACACATTTTGATTTGGATCAACATCTAAGTAATAGGCTGCATCATCATTAGTACCTCCTAAATATGTAGCCCAATGCATGGTAGTTAAATCATTACTCAATTTAAAAACACAACCATCTTGACCACCACCTTGAAAACTAGTTTGAAAAGCCCCCGCAGTGGCAGGAAAATCAGATGACTTGGTGCAAGATGAAACATAACAATTACCCAAAGCGTCAAGCATAATGTCTCCCCTACTATCATCTGCATAGTTATATTTAAGTGATGTATTTAATGTAAAATTTGCGGTTCCATTAACACCATCTTCTCCAGCACCTCCTACAAAGGTAGAGGCAAGTAAAGCACTTCCTGAAGGGTTAAATTTGCACACTACTAAATCGCAAATACCATTAAAACTATTGTCGAAAGTACCTGCTGTAACTGGAAAATTACCAGAATAAGTTTTACCTAAAAGAAATAAATTATCTGCTGCATCGGTATAAATACTGCTTGGATGTTCATTATTTGTTCCTCCTAAATAGGTAGAGTAAATCATAGCACTTCCCGAAGGATTATACTTAGTAATACATATGTCAAATGGATAATTATTTCCTCCTGTTCCGCCACCTGCAAAGCTTGTTTGATATGCTCCAGTGGTAGTTGGATATCCAATGGCAGTGACAATACCACCTGAAAAAATATTTCCAGCTGCATCATAGGTAGCAGTGTATGCCCAGTTATCGGCTGTTGAACCCGAATAGCCAGAACAAATGAGTGTTGGATCAATAATTAATTCAAGTGAAGTGTCATATCCTTTTGGAAAAACAAATGTTACTGTTTGATCATTACTCAATTTATAATTACAAGATACCACTTGCTTAATACCATTAATTATTTGGTAGGCTATTGGCTTAGTTTCGGTGTTGGTTCCCAAATTAGTTTTAATTATTAAATCTCCATTCACTATTTCAACACTTTTTACACCTTCATATTTTACATTTATATTATTCGCATTTGCTCCAGGAGCAACTATGTAGTCGTATTCCATGTGGTTTCCTTTGTTGTAAAGCTCAACATCAATTCCATTATACAATGAATTATATTTTATTCGATTATACACAGAAACATTGGAAGCCCATGACGAACTATCATTTCCAACAAAATAATTTCTGTAAAAGTTTTCTTTTTGATATGCTTCAATTTTAGGATGAATATTAGCCCCTATAAATTGCGCTTGGTAGGCAAAGAATTTTATACTTTGTTCATTTGAAGGGTCGATAGTGTTTTTTTTGTTTTCATGACTAGGATGATGTAACTCTGCAATAGCTTCTGCATCCCAAAACTGATAAGTAAAGGCATTTTCCTCAAAATAAACTTTTCCACCTCTAAATAAAGGAGCACTATATTTTACATTTTTAGGTAATTGATTTTTATTTTCTTCAAATTGAATATTCTTTTTTTCAACAAGAGATTGACTTATTGAAGGCCCCGATTTATTGTTAGGAAATGCAAATAAATTCGCATTAAATGCAAAAATGAAAGCAAAAATAATTAAGTGTTTAATTGCACTCATTAAGCCTAAAAAATATGAAATTCAACGATAAATTTATGAATAAAATTGTAAATTACAACATTAGATACGCCTCAGCCTATTATTTCGTTTATTAATACCGTATAAGTTTGAAAAAAGTAAGCCCTAAATATGAAAGGAGAAAAATGGCTTATTAATGGGAATTTTTCCCAAAAGAATTTATATTTAAGGGATAGCTAGTATGTGGAAATTAAATTTTTGAATATTCCTCATAAAATTAAAAATAAGCTTCAATAGCGCTTGGAACCAATAATTTAACGTTGCCACCATATTTATGAATATCTCTAACAATTGTTGAAGTGAAGGCAATATACTCAGGGTCGGTGAGTAAGAAAACTGTTTCAATTTCATGCTTTAAGGAGCGATTGATTTGAGCAATGTTTTTTTCGAACTCAAAATCTGACACTGAACGTAAGCCTCTTAAAATAAAGTTTGCTCCAACACTTTCACAAAAATTTACCGTTAAGCCCTCAAACACTGTAACTTCTGTTTTAGGCCAATGGCTGAATGTTTTTTCAAGATATAATTTGCGTTGCTCCAATGAAAAATATTTATTTTTTTCGGTATTATTTCCAATCGCAATAATTACTTTATCAAAAAGCGGTAATGCTCTTTTTACAATAGCTTCATGACCTTTTGTAACTGGGTCAAACGAACCGGGAAATACAGCTATGCGTTGATTATTAATACTCATAAATATTAAATTCAAATTATTTATTGGTAAAAATACTAAATGTAATTTTACCGTAACTTCTTTTTTCTTTTAGGTATTTATTGAATGCAAAATTATGTATCCCTTCATGTTCTAAAATAAAAATGCCTTCTTGTTTCAATAGTTGATTTTCAAAGACCAAATATATTAATTCCTCTAACTTTTCATTTGAAAAAGGTGGATCAGCAAAAATAACATCATACTTGGTGGGTAGTTTTTTAAGCAATTGAAACACATCAGCATTAATTGCTTTAACTTGAGAAAATTTAAAATCTTCAGCTTGCTTTTTCACAAAATTAGTGCACTTAAAGGCGCTGTCAACAGAAGTTATTTGACTGGCTCCGCGTGAGGCAAACTCAAAACTAATGTTGCCAGTACCACAAAATAAATCTAATACCTCAATTTCTTCAAAATCGAGCTGATGCTGTAATACATTAAATAATCCTTCTTTGGCAAAATCGGTAGTTGGTCTCACTGGTAAGCCAGATGGAGGATTGATGTTTCGTCCTTTATGTGTGCCGCTTATGATACGCAAGATACTGAATTTATTAAAGAATAAAAGAAATGACTTGGCAGTGAACTGTAGCCTCCGCTATACTTGATTGTCCTGTGACTACTTAAAAATTCAATATGGCGAATGTATTTATATAGCAAGGCATATATAGCTGATTTTTTTTCAATTTCACCACATATTTTCAAAGGAATTTCCTCTGGATTTAAATTTAATGTTTCGCAAACAAGCAAGGTATAATATACCACATCTTCAGTACTCACAAACTTAAACGAATTAAAATAAATCATTTTATGATTGACAATCACCATTAATTCGAAATGGCCGTTTTGAATATGTGCAATTAATACTTTTTCACTGCTATTTTTAAACTGAGTCATATTTTCTATCAGGAGTGACTCTACCTGATGTATAATTTTAGCATCTCTAAACTTTTGTTCGAGTCCTTTTTTAAGAGATACTGGTACAGCAAATACTACATGGCTTTCAATGCTATTGATTTGTTTTGCAAAAATCTCACAATCAAAATCTATATTGCAATTCAACTTTAAAAAATGACTGGCTGCATGCTCGTCAAACAATGCTTGAGGAACCAAAGTAAAAAACTCAGAAAACAGCATTAAACTTACATTTTTAAATTTCAAAGATGCAAAGCTTGTGCTATTAAAATAGGTTTCGAATAACTCAAAACTGTTGCCTTCGCTTTTATTATGCAAAAAATCAATTTGCTCAATAGCTACATAATGCTGGCTTTTAATATCTACAATACAAAATGCTGCACTCTGTTGCGAAAGAGCAATAATTAGACTGTACTTAAAAGGTTCATACCTATCAAGATTTTCGTCAATCACACTTAAAGCGGGCTTAGTAATACTAGCTTCCAAAAATAAATTCAATTATTAGTTGTACAAAAGTCTTAATATTATCTAACTTTCAAATATTAATTAGAAAAATTTTCCATAAATCTATTCCGATTTTATAAACTTACCATTATAGGAACCACTAGCAGAACTCAGTTTCACAAAATAAACACCAGCACTTAAATCAGCAATATTCAATTGTATTTTATGATTGG
>DAORKI010000023.1:0-44125 GCA_035439485.1 Bacteroidia bacterium | reverse complement strand
ATTCACCATTCACCATTCAAAAATTCACCCTATTTCCTCAAAGTAGCATTCAGCCCATCAACTACTTCATTGGTAATTTCCAAACTATCGTTGGCAAACAGAATGCCGCCACCTGCTGAATAGCCTAATATGTAAGCATAATTTGATTTACTATACTGTGCTGTTAAATACTCAGTAATAGCTTTTTGTATTTTTTCTGTTTTATCAGCTTCAAGTTTGGCAAGGCGCTCCGATTCATTTTGACGATATTCAGTGAGCTTTTGTTCTCGTGCCATCAAGTCTTGCTGCATTTTCATGCCTTCTTCTTGACTTAATGATTCTGCTTTTTCTCTTAAAGCCAAATAATCGTTCTCTAGTTTATGATAATCAGCTTCAAATTTGCTTTCAAACCTTTTCTTTTCTGCTTCCAATTCCTTACGCATTTGTTTTACTAACACAAAATTTTCCCATAAACTATCGGCATTTACATATACCAGTGGTGTTGATTTTAGTTTTATTTTGGGCATTGAAGTGGCCTTTGGTTTGGCGTCTTTCTTATTTTCGGTATTAGATTTATTAGTGTTAAAATGCAAATAATAAAGCACGGCCAAGGCAATCGACAATACAATATTAAAAGCTAAAGATAAATTTTTCATTGCTGTAATTTTATGCGAATTAAAACATAATATACCCAATTTGGTTGATAAAAATGTATTTTAAGCGCCAGTTTTACTCATTTTTTAACATTTAAGGTGTACTTTCGCGAATAATATTGTAACTAAATTTAAGCTTATGAACATAACAGCACTTGAACCAAAAGAAATATGGGAAAATTTCAGTAAACTCAATGAAGTACCGCGTGCCTCCAAAAAGGAAGCCCAAGTAATTAAGTTTATTGAAGATTTTGGGAAATCGCTCAACTTGCCTACCTACACCGATAAAGTAGGAAATGTGATAATAAAAAAGCCAGCCACCAAAGGCATGGAAAATAAGGCCATTGTGGCATTGCAAAGTCATTTGGATATGGTACATCAAAAAAATAGTGACACTGTTTTTGATTTTGATACGCAAGGAATTAAAATGTATATTGATGGTGATTGGGTTAAGGCCGAAGGAACTACTTTGGGAGCTGATAATGGGATAGGAGTGGCTACCATAATGGGATTATTGGCAAGCAGTAATATTCCACATCCACCGCTTGAAGCGCTTTTTACCATTGATGAAGAAACAGGAATGACGGGAGCTATAAATTTACAGCCAGGATTGCTTGATGCCGAAATGATGTTAAATTTAGATACAGAAGAAGACAATGAGTTGACTATTGGATGTGCAGGAGGTATAGATGTTACAGCTATAGGAAGTTATCATGAAGTGGCACCTGCGGCAGGTTCAATTGCTTTAAGCATTAGTATAAAAGGTTTAACTGGAGGGCACTCGGGAATGGATATTCATAAGGGCAGGGGCAATGCTAATAAATTAATGAACCGCTTAATACTCAGCCTTGCGCAAGAAATTAATATTGAAATAGCGTCATTGGATGGAGGAAGTTTAAGAAATGCAATACCTCGAGAGTCAACTGCAGTAATTTGTATTAATAGTGCACAAAAAGATGAATTTGATAGATTATTTATCACAATTTCCACCATTTTAAAAGAAGAAAATAACATTACAGATCCAGCAATGACGGTGGATTGCAAAGCAATTGAGGTGCCAACAAAATTGATGGATAATAAATCAAGCCTTCAATTTTTAAAGGCGGTTTCAGTTTGCCCCAATGGCATTTATCGTATGAGCGCTGCAATAAAAGATTTAGTGCAAAGCTCCAATAATTTAGCCCGAATTGAGCTAAATAATGGAAATTATAGTATAAAATGTTTAACGAGGAGCTCGGTAAATACCGAAAAAATGGAAGTTGCTCAAGCGGTGAGATCAGCCTTTGAATTAATCGGTGCAAAAGTTGAATATGGAGGTTCATATCCAGGTTGGACTCCAAATCCAAATTCAACCATTGTAAAGCTAATGAGCGAGTTATATGAAAAAATGTTTAACGAAAAACCCAATGTGAATGCTTGCCACGCAGGTTTAGAATGTGGAATTTTAAACGGCCCGTATCCAAAAATTGAAATGATTTCGTTCGGACCAACGATTCATGGAGCACATTCTCCTGATGAAAAAGTAAGTATTTCTTCGGTACAAAAATATTGGAAATATTTGTTAGAAACCTTAAAGCAGATTCCAAGTAAAAATTAACTAACAATTTTAAAGCCCCATAAACAGGGCTTTTTATTCAATATAAGTTTGCTTATAATTAATATTATGTTAAATAGAAACATGAAATAAAAAGTTTTCTATTTTTCCATATACTCTTTATATTTTGCTTCGTATTCTTCTTTGGTGGCAATTTCAACTCGTCCTGCATTATCACCATAATTTATCCAGCCATAAGTTTTCATATTTGGGTTTAAATAAACTGCTGCGGTGTAAGAACCCATGGTAACAATTCCAGTTAATGCTACAGTTTTGGTTGGCATTGGTGATGAACCTAATTTCGGCTCAGAATTACCTTTTTGTTCATTTTTAGGCTTCAGCCCCTCTCCCAGCGCCTTGCTTAAATCAACTCCTCCTCCATTTGGCGTTGTAACTGCTTGTGTGGTTGTTTTTACAACTGCAGTTGAAAGCTTGAGCTCTTCTTTTGCTTTTTCTTTTAAGGCTTCATCAGCTTTGGTTATTTCGCTTTGAATTGATTTGGTATAATCTGTATCATAGTCAAATTCATTAAGAACATCATTAAATCTAATTTTTCCAACGGGTTGGTTGTAAATTACCGTATTAACACCGGGATATTGCTTAAAAATTTCGACATCAAATTTAAATGATTCAAATTCTAGTGATTGCTTTTCTTTTGGCACTTTAGTTGAAACTTGCACTTTTTTGGTGACGTAGCCATCTTTCATAAAACTAAAGACATAATCGCAATCATATTCGAGTGGAAATTCAAATTTAGCCTTATCTTGCTCTAATACTTTAACGCGAACACCATTTTTCTCAATTGAAATTTTTGCACCCAAAACTGAGCCACCATTTACCATGTATTTACCATAAATTTTAAATGGTTCTTGAGCACTAATAACCCCTGAATATAGCGAAAAAGCTGCGAAAAGGAATAGAAACCTTTTTATCATACTAAAATAAATTTGCGGCTGTTTCTTAAACAAGTTTTAAAAAATTATTAACCTTTAAAAGCTTTTTACGTAAATGGTGCAATATTTGTTCCAATAATTAGTCACTTTCTTTTTTGTGAGAGCGCGAATGTAATAAAGAAAACAAAATACTAACTAAACTTAACTCAAAAATATGCATTTACTTAAAAAAATATTTCTATTTATTTTCATGCTTGTTTCTACTTTTAGTAGCTATAGTCAAACAGCCGAAGATCATTTTAAGGATGGAGAAGCAAAATCAAAACAACGTAATTTTAATGCTGCAATAGAAGATTACTCCAAGGCCATTGCAAAGGACCCTAAAATGTGGAATGCCTATGTTAAAAGAGCTTTTTGTTATGGCTTAACCGAACAGTATGATAAAGCTGTTGATGATTACACTGTTGCGATTGCTGCCGAGCCTGAAAAAATTTATTCCTACCAGAGTCGTGGAAGCGCACACTACAAATTGGGGCATTATCCCGAAGCATTAGCCGATTTTGACAAGGTAATTGAACTAGACCCTAAAAATCAAGAGGCTTTTAACAACAGAGGCTTTGTTAAAAAGAGCCTAGGTGATAAGGAAGCGGCTTGTAAGGATTGGTATACCTCAAAAAAAATGGGAAACGAAGAAGCTAAAATTATTATTAAAAACAATGGTTGTAGGTAAAAACTAGAATTTTAGTTTTTGTAAAACTTCACAAACCTTTGCACAATCATTTTTATCGGCATCCAAATGAGTAACCATTCTAATAGATTGGCCACCAAAACCTGTACATAATATTTCATTTTGACGCATTTTTTCGACAAACTGTTCTGCTTTAACGCCTTCTATCAAATCAAAAATGAGAATATTAGTTTCAACAGGCAATACTGATTTAACGTAATTTTGTTGAGTAAGCACATTTGATATCATTTTTGCATTAAAATGATCCTCTTTTAAACGATTGACATTGTTTTTTAAAGCAAATAGGCCTGCTGCTGCTAAAATACCAGCCTGCCTCATGCCTCCACCAAATACCTTTCTAATTCGTCTTGATTGCTTGATAAATTTATGATTGCCTAACAATAATGAACCCACAGGTGCACCTAGTCCTTTTGACAAACATATAGAAATGGAATCAAATAAGGCACCATATTGAATTGGATTTTGATTGGTGGCTACTAATGCATTGAATAGCCTGGCACCATCCAAATGTAGTTTTAAATTATACTTTAAGCAAACATCTTTAATATTATGAATATCAGATATTTCATATATACTACCTCCAGCTCTGTTTACTGTATTTTCCAAACATACAAGGCTAGTTTTGCATAACCAATCAAAGTTTGGATTGATGGCATTTTCAATTTGTGAAGCATTTAATCTTCCTCTATTGCCAACAAGCAATTTGGCCTGGACTCCCGAGTTAAAGGCAATTCCACCACCTTCATAATTATAGATATGCGAGGCTGAATCACAAATTAACTCATCTCCAGGTTGTGTGTGGGCTTTAATCGCAATTTGATTTGTCATTGTGCCCGATGGGCAAAACAAAGCTGCTTCCATACCAAACAATTGAGCTGCAAAGGTTTCAAGTTCAATTATGCTTGGATCTTCTGCAAAAACATCATCGCCTACTTGAGCCTGCATCATGCTTTCAAGCATGGATGCAGTTGGTTTTGTAACTGTGTCACTTCTTAAATCAATCATAATAAAAATATTACCTGCTTAAACTTTCATCCTTTTTTATTGACTTTTTAAGTATAAAAAAATCAAAAATACCCTTTAAATAGCCTAAACCATAGGAATAATGTAAAATAAAGAAAGACTTCACAATTTTAAACTTGAGGTTTAATTGACTGTCAAGTTTAGAGGCGAAATAAATACCTGCCGCAAAATAAAAAATTAGCACCATGATATACATTATCAAAATTATTGGGTGCAAGAAAGATATCATGGCCCCGCCAAACAAATACAGCACAAAAAGTAAAGGCACTATTTGCCTTAAAGTGGTTATAGTATGATGCTTTTTGTTTACGTACACCTTCCAATAACCGTATTGGAAATATTGTTTATACAGTTTATTAAATGAAGCCCGTACATAATACATTGACCGAATTTCTCGAAACAAATAAATTTTGAAACCATGTTTTAATAGTCTAAAATTGAACTCATCATCCTGATTTCTAATTAATTCTTCGTCAAAATAGCCTATTTTATCAAAAACTTCACGCTTATAAGCTCCGAAAGCTACAGTGTCAACATATCCATCTGCAGCTCCAGTTCTAAAGTGTGCATTACCAACCCCAAAGCCTGATGACATAGCCTTTCCTATGACTTCAGCAGTTTCGTTTTCGTAAACATTTTCAATAAAGCCGCCAACACAACCTAATTGTTTATCAAATTGGAATGCTTCTATGCATTTTTCAATATAATTTGGATAAATTTCAGCATGCGCACCTAAAATAATTTTAATATCAGCATCATCGGCTTTAAGTCCTAAATTCAAGGCAAATGGAGTAGATTGTTTCTTATTTTCAATATAATGAATAAAGGGGTGTTTATCTGCAAAACTTTGGATAATTTTTGCTGTATTGTCATTACTCAATCCATCACAAACATAAACAGATAAAAAGCTTTTATTAAAACTACAATCAACAATAGATTGCAAGCATTTACCTATATAATCCTGTTCATTTCGGCAAGGAATGGTTATAGAAACTTTAATCATGTTGCAATATTAGTATTTTTAGTTTTTAATTGACTTGTGCTCATAGATAAGTAAAGCATCAAAAAGAAGGCAATAAATACCACACCTGCCTGTGTTTCGAGCATGGATTCAAATAATAAGTTGAAAATTATTAATGAAACAAATATAACTCCTTCCTTTGTATTTGTTTTCATACAATGATAAAAGACTGAAAATAAAATACTCATTAAGATAAAAAATCCGATAAGTCCAAAGGCAATACTTGTTTGTAAATATTGGTTATGAGCATTGAGTTGTTTTTCAATTAGTTGTCCTTCTGTTTGTTTATTGTATTCGCTTTTCAAAACATCCTTTACATCTCCAGTACCTACGCCAAAAACAAGATTGTTTTTAATGATATCTACACTGTGCTTCCAAATTATGATTCGGCTGGTTGTGGTATTTAGCTCCGATTCATTGTGAGTTAAACTACTTTTCATTTGTGTAAAACGCTCAAATGCCTTAGGGAATTGCTTGTATATTCCCACAGTGACCACTATTGATATAGAAATGATTACGAATAAAAAGAGGTAATTTTTATGGAGATAACTATTCCTGAGCAGTTTGAACAATAAAATGAATCCAAGAGCAATTAACCCACTTTTACTTGAAAGAAGGAAAATGCCTATACAGAAAATTAATATTAGACTGAATTTTGCGATTGAATTTCCTAAAACCTCAGGCTTAAATAACAAAAGAGCAACGGCAAAACACAAATACATAGCAAAATAGGAAGAGTGTATGATGACAGCAAATTGAGTATAAAAAAACACCTCTACATCATGCGAATAGTAATATTTGATTAAAGCATTAATGCAGCAAATAAACAAAGCGAGAAAGCTTCCCAGTATATAATTTTTTGTAATTTTAGTTATTAATTCATTTTGAATGCGTATGCCAAAAAATAGCAAAGGAAATAACAAGAAAGATAACTTTTGTTCCAAATCGAAAGTGCCTGCTTTCATATTGGTGCTATAAAACAATCCAATAACATGAATAAGGTAAAATGAAATGGAAAGCAAAGCATAAGGATTTTTAATGCCTTCCCATTTCATATGAAAATCACCTTCAGCAATCCATACAAGCATGGTGCAAATAATTAATATTGGGATTAAATTTTTATTTAACGGCAAAGTAAAAGCCAATATGGAAATTAAATTATTTCTAATGCTAATTAATTTTATGTTCTTTTGCACCATTAAAATACTATGAAAATAGCTGTAAGGAGTTTATATTTTTTAATTTTTATTTTTTCGGCAATATATGTATTTAAACAAGAAAAATATTACAAACGTATTGAAATTTTGAATGGATATGTTTTGAATTTTCATATTAAAAAGGGTGAAATATTAAAATTTTATTTAAATCCCAAATTAGCTGTAAAAAAAGGTTGGTTAACAATTAATGATATTAATGGAACAGCAGTTGATTCTGTTCTATTAAATATAAATAATCAAAATACCATAGAGACCATTGTGATTGAAAAAAATCAAAATTTATACACTGAAGAATTTAAGATTGAAACTTCTAATTTAAAGCAAGGCTTTTATTTACTTGGAAATAAAATTCCATTTTGGGTGCGAGATACCAATTTGACAGCGCCGATAAAAATTATTTTTCCTTTTTTTTCATTGCAATCTATGTCAAATGCAGGTGGAAAGTCATTCATATCCTATAACTCAACCAACCAAAAGGCTGCTACAGAATTAAGTCTTAAAAGGACTTTAAATATAGATGAATATTCGATAAATTTAATCAATTGGATGAATACTTACTATCCAAATCAATACGATTTATGTCCGGATTATTTGATTAAAGAAAAAGAGAAAGAAAGTCCCGACCTATTGATATTATATGGTAATACTGATTATATTACAATTGAAGTGGCTAATTACATAGAAAAATTAATTCTAAAAGGTACTGACGTGTTAAGCATTTCTTCTACCTTATTTCAACATATTATAAGACACAATAGTTCAAACGATAAAATATATTATTTTAATGAATCATTCTTAGACCCAGAAAAAATTGATACATTAAAGACAGGCCTTGCCACAGAAAAAATTTTTAATTCAAGTGTGAAATTTAAGTTTGGATTAAAGACGCAATACATAGAGGACACTTTTATCAGTAATGTTAAGCCAGGCTATTTTTACATTTATGAAGATTCAACTTTTTCAAAAAACATAAAATCACAGCAATTTTCGATTGAAAATGTTAATTCGTATAATGGAATATGGGTAACAGCACCTAAAAATGAGATACCCAAATACGATTTAGAAGAGTTCAAAAATTTTCATTATTTTAAGATTATAGGTGAATCAAAACGAACAATTACTGATAGTACTATTCAGGTTGGAAATATTATTTATTTTCAAAAATCGAAAAAGTCAGGTAGGCAAATATCAATTGGTTGCAGCGATTGGCTAATAAAAGAAAACTTGAATAAAGCTAATATCTCAAAATTAACAAAATCCTTTATTGATGAGTTCATTAAATAAAAGGAACCTAATTTAATTTACAGTTTTGGCTTTTCTTAAGCACAATAAAATCATAATGCTTGGTATAATTATTCCTTCAAATAAAAGTGACTTATATCCTTCAGGTCCGGTGCGTATTATATTTGGGATAAAGGCAATTACCAACAATGGGGTAAGTTTGAAAATATATCTTAATTCTTGGTTCACATAGGTTGTTTTTATTTTAATCAAGTTCCAAATATTAAAAAATGCTGCAAGTAAAAAGGCACCTAAAGCAATTCCAATAGTCCCAAAGTTTAAATACCAGGCTGCAATATGATTAATTGTATAGCCTTGGCCAGGTTTAACATGCGTCATAATTGCATAATAGTTATAAGAATCAATTGACCTTGGCAAACTAAAAATTTTAGGTACAAGTGAGGAAAATAAGCTTAGTATACCTGCACCTTTCATTAAAGGGATTTTGTACATTAATATTCCGTATAAGGAAAAATGAGCGTAAAACATTTCATTACTATAAAGTAGGTTGTTAAATGCCGAATTTGATATGTCGGCAACACCTTTTGACTCATAACCTGAACTTTTCATAATGGCAATAGTTTCGGCACTCAATTTATATTCATTCACATTAACTATTGAATTAATAATTTTGGGCAGTAGCGCTCTAATTGGGTCATTAAACATAAGAGGCACAACAAAAAAAGGAATAAGCCACAATAAATATAAGTTCCTTAAGTCAGTTATTTTTCTGTCATGAACAAAAAATAATAAAGAGAAGATTCCAGCAGTAAATAATTCATGTTTATTACCAAGAACCGTAAGATATAACACATTAATCATTAATACTATTACCACCAGCCAATTATACTTTGAATTAAGACTAATGATATAATCCTTATTTTTAAGCCTCTTCAGCATTAAAATAAAGGTGAAAAACATGATTGATATTGAAATTTGATTTGTTAATTGATGTATAGTATAAAACTTACTACTTGATTTTCGTGTAACAGTATAAATTGAGTCACCGAATTTTATAGCATAAATAATATCCTCTAATTCAATTAAAAAGCTTATTGTTATTGATATTAGTGCAATTGAAACTGCAATTAATGGATTAAAATTGTGAACCGCGTCTGTTTTAATAGTATTGCTATTAAGAGCGAATTTTTTACTAAAAAATATAATACAAAGCTGAAATATTATAATAAAACTTCCATAATAAATGATGCTTTGTAGGTAAAAATGATCTAAATTGACTTTAAAAAGTAAGTCATAAATATGATAATAATGTAGCCCATATTTTTCCATAATGTTATTGTTCAATAAATCAATGCATACAAACCAAGAGCCTAATAAAGACCAATAATATATAAAAAACACAGCTAAAACATATCCCCATGATTGGGTTAATTTCCAAATTTTAATTGTAAAAAAAATAATAGCAACTGTAAAAAAAGTAAGAATTAATAAATGTGTCATTGATATAATTTTTTTATAAGTCTTTTGCTAGTAATATAGGTTAGGAATCCCAACAAGGAATGCCCCAAAATAAATGCAATAATAATTTTTACTGTTTCACTATATTCATTTAGGAATAGGTTCTGTTTCGAAATAATAATGAAAAGTGTGAAACCAAACAAAATATTAAGAGAATTATAGGCTTTTGAATTTAAGGCATCATTAAAACTCCTTAATAATATATAGAATGTATATCCAATAACAGCTATAAAAAGGACTTTTGAAAAGTAAATTATTTCCAAACTGTTAGTATCAAAAACCATTGGAATAAGGGTGTCTGCAGTAATAAAAAAAATTAGAAGTGAACCTAAACTAAAAAAAATGCTAAAATAGGTCACCTTTTTATGCAATAAAGAAATACGAATGAAGTCCTTTTCTTTAATAAGTTTTGCTACATCAGGCAGTAAAATTATTGAGACTGGACCTAAGGCAGCTCCAGCAATATTGATAAAAGTTAATGCAAATGCAACTTTCCCACCTTCTAAAATACCATTTGAGTGGGTGACTACTAAAGCTGGAATCAAAAAAAATGCCCCCAATAAAATATCTCCAAATAATCTTTGGAAGCCAAATTTAAGTAAATCAAAAAGATATTTTGATTGCATTGATTTTAGTTTTACTAAGATCTTATTTTTAATCAGGTATACCACAAAACCCAAGAAAACAAGAAAATAAAAATAACTCAAGCCATAAATAATAAACAACAAATCCTCAGTAATTAAAAAAAAGATAATGGGAGCTAAACCAAGATTTACAAATTGAATTATATTAGCTTCTAACCACCAATGATTACCTCTAAAATAGTTATACATGATGGAATGACAAATGTAGCCAAAGGTCAAAAGAAAAAGAGGAAGTATCCAATTTGAGAAACTGTTATCATTAAAAATGAGTAAACTGATATGATTTGGAATAATTGAAATAATAGTCAAACCTCCTAAAAATGAACCAATAACTATAAGAATCCCAGATGTAAAATAGGTATTGGATATTACTTTAGAAGAACTAATAGCAATATATCTTGGCAAAGCCACACCCAACCCTAAAATAAATAGCGGTAATGAAAAACCTAAAATTCTTTTCAACAAAGCAAATAATTCAAAATCACCTTCATTGGACAATTGAGCGGCCAATCTATATTGAACAAACCCTGAAGCAACAACTGAAAATTCAACAATGAATGTTGAAAGATATTGAAGTTTTTTGTTGCCTTCTAGCATTATGTAAATTGATTAATTATCATACGAAATGACTGCAAACCTAATGTTTTTTTCATAAAATGATTTATTTCTTGATGATTGTTTAATTACATGAAATTGTTTATAAACATTTATTAAACGTCTTTTTAATTACTCTGCAAAAAGAATAATGTAAGTTTTGTAAAGGTTCTAAAAATTGAAATTGTATTAAGTTATTATATTTGACCACATAAATTTAGTATCACAGCCAAATTGATGTTTAAAAATTCAAATTTAGATTTTAGTTTAAAATGAAACGAATATTAATAACAGGGGCTACAGGATTTATTGGCCGCCATTTGTTAAAAGACATTGATTTTACTAAGTATCATATTCGTTTGATAACAAGGTCAAAAGTAGAATTACTTAAAAATACATATCCTAATTTTGAGATTGTACAAGCAGATTTAAACGATTTCTCACTATTAAATTCGGCCTGCAAAGGAGTAAATATTATTGTTAATACAGCAGCTGAAGTTAGGAATCATGAACTGCTTGAGAAAACGAATGTAGGAGGCACACATAATTTAATTAAGGTTATAAAAAGTCAAAATATTGAAAAACTTATTCATTTAAGTAGTGTTGGAGTTGCTGGTTATCAATATAGTAACACCAAATTAGTAGTAAGTGAAGATAGCAATTGCTCTCCTAAAAACGAATACGAAAGAACCAAATTGGCTTCAGAGCTTCTTTTAGTTTCAGCTCAAAAAGAATTTCAATTTCAATTAGACATTATTAGACCTACTAATGTTTTTGGTGAGGAACATCCATTTAATGCATTATTAGGTTTGATTAAACATACAAAAAATGAAAGGCCATTTTTGTTTTCTCAAGGTGCACAGGTTAATTACGTTTATGTTAAGGATATTTCCTATTTAATAGAAAAATTATTAATGTTAAATGAATCAAAAGGATTAATTAATGTTGGTAAAGCATTACCTTTAATTGATTTTTATAACATGATTAAATTGGAACTAGGAACACACAATAAAAAAATACAAATACCTGATTTTATTATTAGGTTGCTTAATTTTATGGGAATGAAGCAATTGCAATCTGTTTCCAACGGAATAATTTACAGCGATCAAAAACTAAATCAGTTTTACAATTATCATTTTGGAGAGCATGAAGGGTTGAGAAGAACAATAAAATATTATAAACAATTAAATTTATTGAAGTGAAAATTTGCTTTTTTGCGGATGGAGAAAGTATCCATACAGTACGATGGTGTCATCATTTTAGAGCACAAGGGCATGAAGTACACTTAATTTCTTTTAAAAAAGTTACACTTGAAAACATTGTTGTTCACTTCATTGATACGGGAAATATTACTGTTAAAGGAGGCAATTGGAAAGTGCTGTTAAAATATAGCCATTTAAAAAAATTGTTACATGAAATTAAACCTGATATTTTTCATGCACATTATGCCACAAGCTATGGAATTACTGGAGCATTGGCAGGATTTCATCCATATATAATTACAGCTTTAGGAACTGATGTTTTAATAAGTCCTAATCAATCAATAGCATATAAATTAATGCTTAAATATGCATTTTCAAAGGCTGATTGGATTACAGCCATGGCAGATCATATGAAAACTGCCATTATTAATTTAGGCGTAAATGCGCATAAAGTTGATACTGTTTCATTTGGAATTGATCCTCTTGTTTTTAATAATAAAAACCGAAACCTACCAGATGATAAATTTATAATAACTAGCACCCGTAATTTTGAAAAAATTTATAATCTTCCACACATGCTGAAGGCAGTGGCCAATGCTAGAAAAGAAATTCCATCATTATTTTTAAATATTATTGGTGATGGAAGTTTAAGAGATGAAATATATGCTGAAATTAAAAACTTGAAACTGGACGATTGCTGCAAGTTATATGGAAGAATTCCTCAAACAGAAATCTCAAAGGTGCTTCAAAACTCACATTTATTTATTTCTGTTTCCCTTTCAGATGGAAACAACATTTCTTTAAATGAAGCAATGGCCTGTGGTACCTTGCCAATTGCAACTAATATCCCTGCAAACACCCAGTGGATAAAAGATGGTGAAAATGGCTTCTTAATAGAGATTGATGATGTAAAAACTTTGACAGAAAAAATAGTTTTCTGTTATGAAAATTTTCAAAGCATTCAAAAAAAGGCAATGTATTTGAATGAAAAAATAATTCAAGAAAAAGGAATTTGGAGTCTGAATATGAAGAATGTAGAACAAAAATATCAACAATTGACAGGAAAAGTATGAAACCAAATATCATAATTATTGGCGCAGGTGGCCATGGTAAAGTTGTTTACGATGCCATTGTTGCACAAAATAAATTTCAGGTGATAGGTTTTGTTGATAGTGTTTTGGAGCCCGGCACAATTGTTATTCATGATGTAAAAGTAATTTGCAAGCAATCAAATATTGAAAGTCTGAAAGATCAAAACCTACATTTTATTGTGGCCATTGGTAATAATGAAGCAAGAGCAAAAGTTTATGAATCTCTCAAAAATACTTTTAAACCTGCAACAATAATTCATCCGCACTGCAACATAGGCAGTAATGTGATTATTGGAAACGGAACCGTGGTACTAGCAAATGCTGTTATTAATGTTATAAGTCATATTGGAGAAAATACCATTGTGAACACTGGTGTTATCGTTGATCATGAAACAAATATTGGTAATCATGTTTATTTAAGAATTGGCACCATTGTAGGGAACAACACATTGATACCAGACTTTTTTACGAGCGATTTAGGTCAGATTGTGCAACCTTTCACAAATAAATAGGTATGAAAATAATTACCATCATTGGAGCTCGTCCCCAGTTTGTAAAGGCTGCAGTGCTTAGCAAAGCTTTAAAAAAATATCGACATATTGCTGAGGTAATTGTGCACACAGGACAACACTTTAACGACAATATGAGTAAGGTGTTTTTTGATGAACTTGAGATAGCTGAGCCTAAGTACAATTTAAATGTACATAATATGAATCATGCTGCTATGACAGCTACTATGATGCTTAAATTGGAGCCTATTCTCCTTGATGAAAAACCTGATTTAGTAATTGTTTTTGGTGACACTAATTCAACATTGGCTGGTGCCTTAACAGCAAAAAAGCTGCATATAAAAGTAGCTCATATTGAAGCAGGATTGAGAAGCTTTAATGAAAATATGCCAGAAGAAACTAATCGTATAATTGTTGATCGTTTATCTGATTACCTATACTGCCCCACGGCAATAGCCGTAGATAACTTAAAAAAAGAAGGCTATGACAATTTTAATTGTAGCATCTTCAACTTTGGCGATGTGATGAAAGATGCAGCAATGATATATAAAGATCTTTCAAATAAGAATTCAACAATTTTAAAGGATTTAAATCTTCAAAATTTTGTTTTGGCAACTTTTCACAGAGCTGAAAACACAGCAAATGAACAGTTAATGAAAGGAATAATTGATGGGCTAAATGCCATTCATCAAATTGTTCCTGTTGTGGTCCCTATGCACCCGCGTACCTTACAAGTTGTAGAAAATTTGAAAATAAACTGTCAATTCAAAATTATTGCGCCTGTTGGATACCTCGAAATTATTGCACTACAACAAGCTGCGAAACTCATAATTACAGATAGTGGAGGTATGCAAAAAGAAGCCTATTTCTTTGATAAATATTGTATTACATTACGTGAAGAAACGGAATGGACTGAACTAGTAACTGCCGGATTGAACAAATTGGTTGGTGCCGAAGCTTCTCAAATAGAAAAGGCATTCCATTATTTTAATAATAAAACTTTTATTTCAGACCATAATCTTTATGGTGATGGAATGGCGTCAGAAAAAATAGCAGCATCTATTGCAAAATTAGCGGATTAACTTTCCAACAACTCGCGCTGCATTAACACAAATTCATTTAAAGCGTCAAGGAGTGTTTTTGAAACTTTATTAAAATAGCGTTTAGATTTATAGGCGCCTACCCATTGTATACCCTGCACTGCGTTGGTTAAAAATATTTCGTCAGCACGTATTAAATCATTAGGTTTAAGTTCGGTTTCATAAACATTAATTCTGGCTTTTCCTGCCAAATCTATGACCACTTTGCGCATTACCCCATTTATACAACCTTCTGAAATCGATGGTGTATATAACACTCCATTAATTACAATAAATAAATTGCTACTGGTAAATTCACAAACATTATGTCTGTCATTTAAAATTACACTTTCGTCAAGTTCATTGTCAATCTTATATTTTCCTGCTAAAACGTATAACAAGCTGTTGCATGATTTTATGCTGCTTAAAGCATTGCAAGGCTTTTTAATTTTTTGAAATAGATCTACTTTTAATCCTTTACTATTAAATTCAAATCCAGCATCCGCATTAAATGGCATAACATCTACAACTACTGAGGCTTGATTACTTTCAGGAGCATACAATCCCCCATCGTTTCTATAAAAATTAATTCTTACTTTTCCTTCTTTCTTTACCTCGTTTTTATCACAAAGTACTTTTACAGTTTCTTGCAAAGCATCAATACTTAGGTCCTTTGGTAAATTTAGTTCTAGTATTTTAGCGGTTTCTTTAATTCTTTCGAAATGGTTTTTTATAAATGGAATTTCAGCGCCAGTAATTCTCATACTTTCAAAAAAACCATCACCATAACAAAATGATCTATTTGAAATGCTGAATATAGGAGTTTCTTTTAAAAGAATTTGATTATTAAAACTAATAAATTTACCGTTCATGAAGTAATTATTGTGGTTTCAAAATTACACAATTTGGTGTAATATTTCATTAATATTTTGATTTGATTGTATTAGTATAGACTTTACTCCTACTTTGTTTGCCGCCTCAATGTCTCTTTGTTTATCACCAATAAACCAAGATTTATTGATATCTATATTATACTTATTTATTGCTTTTTCTAGTAATAACGAATCTGGTTTACGACATAAGCAATTGCTTATAGAAGGATGATGAGGACAAAAATAAATTTCCTCAAAATGAATGTTATTTTTTTCTGCCTCTAATTTTAAATAATTATGGCATAAATTCATTTGTTCAATGGTATATTTACCTAGCCCTATGCCACTTTGATTGGTTATAATAATAAAGATAAATTTTTTTTCTTTGAGTGATATAAGTGCCTCAAATAAGCCCTTGTTTATGATAAAATCTTTTAAATGAAAAGTGTGTTCACCTCTTTCATGGTTTATTACACCATCCCTATCTAAAAAAATGCAAGCTTGAGAAATCATTTTAACCCCATTGTGATTTTAGCTGCTCAACAAAGTGGATGGCAATTTCTTTGTTAAGTAATATAGTAAACATTAGTCCAAATAAAGCGCCAAAAAAGTGAGCATCATGTCCTATATTGCCTTTATTTTGCTTAGCTAAATAGTACGAAAGGCCCATATAAAAAAAACCAAAAATATAAGCAGGTATTGGAAATGGGATGAAAACAAAATAAAACGAAGCAAGAGGATTAAATAAAATGTATGCAAAAACAACAGCCGAAACTGCCCCAGAAGCACCAACTGCAGTGTAACCAAAATTGTTTTTGTGTTTTTCATATGATGGGATCACCGAAGTAATTGCGCCTCCAACATATAATAGGATAAAAAACAATGTACCTTTAGCTCCAAATGCAATTTTATACATTGCTTCTGTACCATTTTCCCCAAAATTATAGAGCACATACATGTTTACCATTAAATGCAACCAATCGGCATGAATCAGAGCATAACTGGCAATTCTATATGCATCAGATTTTGAATGCATAGCTGCCGGATATAGCTTTAATTGATCAAAAAGTTTAATATTATTAAAAGCCGTTATAGAAACTAATGCGGTAATAATAATGATGAAAAGAGTTATTGACACTATTAATTATTCAGGCAATAAATTAATATTTACCTCCATTGTAGGAACAAATGAACCTTTATCAAGTATAGTAATTTTTTCGGAATGCGCTTTATAACCAGGCGCCAATACATCCAAACTATATTTTCCAGGAGGTAAAATCATCACAAACTTGCCAGTAGTAGGGTTAACTTTATATTGTCCAAACGTATTGTTGGATTTGCCTTCATATACTTCAATAACTGCATTTGCTGGAACCTTTTCTGATTTAAAAGCCTTTAAAACTCCTTTAACCACAGTAAGTTCTGCATCAACACCTTTGAAAATTATACGATAAAGATCCAAATCGCCTGCTCCTTCTTTTCTTAAAGCAGCCATATAGCCGTAGCGCCCTCTACCACTCATACATAAATTTTTATCATCAAATGGTGTATTAATAGGGTAACCAACATTTTTTGGAGCTCCAAAGTTTAACGAGTCAGGCAATATTTCAGACTTAAAAACATCATATCCACCCATTGAATTATGTCCTTTAGAACTGAAATATAAGGTGTAACCATCTAAGGAAATATTCGGAAAGTCTTCATCAAATGCCGTGTTTACTTCAGGGCCTAGATTATACGCTTCGCCCCATTCACCGCTAGGTAATATGCGCGTTCTGTAAATATCAAATCCTCCTAAACCACCAGGGCGATTGCTCGAAAAATACAATGTTTTTCCATCAGGAGAAATGGATGCTGAACTTTCTTCATACTTATCACTATTGATGTTTGGATTAACTTTAAATGGTTTTAAAATTTGATTGTCCATTTTAGGTCCCACAAATACATCTCCTTTGCCTTCCTTGTTATCGAAACTAAAAATTAATGTATTTCCATCTGCACAAACTCCTACAATTTCTTCATCTCCTTCTTTAGTATTTACTGTTTGCCCAATATCTTCACCTTCTTGCCACTTCCCTTCCTTTACACTTGAAATATAAACATTACTTGCATACTTCCCATCAGCTTTTTTTACTGAATTGTCTGGTCTTTGTGAGTTATACATTAAAAAAGTTTCACCTTCAGAAATGAAAGGGCTGTAATCTGCAAATGGTGAGTTTATTTCTTTTCCAAGGTTTTCAAATGTTACAGCAATAGGAAATTTAATGAGTTCTTTTCCATTTTGGCACATTTCTATTTCATGCTGCACATCCTTTTCCAAGGTTTTTCCATGGGTTGTGCCTAAAAATTTCTTGTAATTTTCAATTGCTTTATCAAATTCTAAGTGAAAAGTCAAGGCCTTAGCATAAGTGTAATAAAACATTTTATCAATGTTAACATCGGCAACAAGCTCTAAAAAAGTTTTCGCTTTAAGTTTATCAACATTGGTCTCAACATAACATGCACCAACACGGTAATTGTATAGTGAGTTTTTTTCATCTTTCTCTAATAGCTTCAAATATTCTGCAAGCGCATCTTCGTAATTTTTGGCTTTGTACTTCATATCAGCAACAGCCACAGGATCATTCATATCAACTGTCTTAGCAGGAGCTGCAGCTGGTGTTTTAGGTTTATTAGTTGGTACTGCTTTTGTTTGAGCTTGGCTTGCTATTGAACTCATTACAAGCAAGATGGCAAAACCATAAGAATATTTATTTTTTGATATCATAACGATAGTATAATTCAAATATGAGAAAGCGAATATAAGGTAGATTTTTCTGAATTCTAAATTTTATCTAAAATCTAACTCAATTTTCCCAAAAACAAATATTATGCCTCTATTTAAGAAATCCTATTTATTTAACCTAGTACTTTTAAAATATCAAGCAATAAATGAAAGTTTTGAAGTGTATTTACTCTAATACAAAGGGGCATAACAATATTTATATATTTACACCCTGTATGAGCAGCTGAAAATGAGTACCTGTAAAAATAAGTAAAAATAAATGTGAGTAATAAAATCGAATAAAAAATAATTTATATCGAAACTTTTCTTTGTTCTAATAGTTAAATAGGCATTTTTTAGATTGATAAAAACAAATACATATCACTATTGGGTTAAGTTTATGAAGCCTTTAAAATGTCTACTCATTGTATTGCTTAGCTATATTCTTAATTTCAATCCACTATTCGCACAGTCTGCTAAAGAATTTTATAAAAAAGGGATTGAAGCACAAAAGACCAATAATTGCAAGGATGCAATAAAAAGTTTTAATATGGCTATTGATTTAAAAGGAGATTATGCTGAGGCCTATTTACAAAGAGCAAACTGCTATTTTAAATTAAAACAATTTGAACTAGCACTTCAAGATTATAATAATTTACACAGAATTAATCCTTTAAACGAAAATTTCATAATTAAGTCTGCCTTAACTTATATGGAATTAAAAAGATATGCCGATGCCCAAAACATGTTAATGAAACTGGAAGCAGACGACATGAACTTACATATTGCTGAAGGAAAAACCAAAATGGCACAGTGTAAAATTATGATGAAGAATTATGAAGATGCTGTGCAATATTTATCAGAAAGTATCAGTATTTTTCCAGATGATGATCAAATTTTTTACTACAAGGGTGTGGCAAGTGATAGTTTAAGAGATTATCAAACTGCAGTAATTTGTTTTACGAAATCATTAGAGTTTATTGAGCAAAAACTTCAAAAGAAAACCATTTCAAACACTTATGCAGATTCACTTAAGTTTGTTTATTATAGAAGTTTAGCCCATGCACAAGTTTGTATGTTTGATTTTATTGCATCTAAAGAAAATATAACAAAGGCTTTAAAAATTGAACCTAAAAATGCAGAATTGTATCTGTTTAGAGCAGGAATTAATTTACAAAGTGGCGACCTAAATAATGCGCTAGCTGATTTAAATCAATGCGAAATGTATAATTTAAGGTCATATAATTATTATTTCACTAAGGCTAAGGTATTAAAAAAAGCAGGACAATTTAACTTGGCAATAGAAAATTTAGACCCCATTATAAAAAGTGACACCGCATTTTACGCTAAATTGTTAAAGGGGCAATGCCTAGAAAGCATTGGCAAATACGAAGAGGCGCAAATTTTGTATCAACAAAGTAGTTTCATACCCAATCCTGAAAAGAAAAAAGAAATTGATGTGGCATTAAAAAGGATGAGAAACAGAATTTATGAATTAAAAAGAGAAAATGTTTCTCCTGAAATTAAAATTATCTCACCCAATGTAGATATCGACAATAAAATCATGATTCCTAAAAATCAAACACTAGTGGAAGTAAAAGGTAAAGTTTTTGATAAAAGTTTGATAAAATCGATATTAATTAATGATTTAGAAGCAGATTTTGAGCGAGATTCAATAAATCCTAACTTTAGAATTAAGCTAAATTTAAATGATAAATCATACTTAAATATAAAAATTTTAGATGTATATTCCAACCTTTCTGAACAAAATTTTGAATTTAACAGGGCCGAAAAAAATAAACCAAACCACAAATTATTCCTATCATACGATGAAAAAAATAAAGAAATTTTTATCGATAAATCAGCAGTAAAAAAAATAACTATCAGTGGTAAAATTGAGGACGAAAGTTATATTAAAAGGGTAATGATTAACAATAAAATTGCTTCATTTAATTTAAACGAATCTAACCCGTTTTATGAAGCTGAAATTGATGTAAGCTTGCTTGATTCAGTAAAAATATTAATTATTGATGAGTTTGATAATACGAGCAATTTCTCCTATTATATCAATTCAAAAAAAGCCCAACAGATTGAGTCAAATCCTATGGGTAAAACTTGGTTAATTTTTATTGCGAATTCCAACTATGAAAGTTTTGGTACCTTAACTGGACCTGAAAAGGATATGAAATTAATTAAAAGTGCGCTACAAACCTATGCCTTTGATAATTTCATCACTAAACAAAACATGACATTATCCGAAATGGAAAAATTTTTTAGAATTGAACTGCGTGATTTAATTAAAGAACAAAATGTTCAGTCTGTTATGATTTGGTTTGCGGGTCACGGAAAGTTTTTGAACGAAACAGGATATTGGCTACCGGTAAATGCCAAGAAGGACGATGAATTAAGCTACTATCCTATCCCCTATTTAAAATCAAATTTGAGTAGCTATGGTAAATCATTAAAAAACATATTAATTATTTCTGATGCCTGTGAATCCGGACCTGCATTTAGTTTAAATACTGAGGAATTAATTCATTTTGACTGCAAAAAGTTAGAACAAATAAAGAACAATAGAAGTGCTTATGTTTTTTCATCTACAACAAATGAAAAAGCCTCTGATAATTCCATATTTTGTGAATCATTTGCCGATCAATTAAATAACAATCAAAACTATTGTTTATCGATGAGTGAGGTGGTAAAATTTGTAAGTGGAGTTGTTGAAAAGCGCCAAAGTCAACGTTGTAAGTACGGTAAAATTAAAGATATCAATGACAACATTGGAAGTTTTTATTTTTTAAAAAAGAGTAAGTAAAACTTTTATTTTACTTACTCTTAAAGTTCAAATAATTAAACTATACTTATTTTAGGATATTATAAAGGTGTTTTGCTTATGCTTTAGAAAGAGTTTTTTGTCCTGGCGACCAATTACAAGGGCATAATTCTCCTGTTTGCAAAGCGTCTAAAACCCTTACCACCTCATTTACGTTTCTCCCAACATTTAAATCATAGGCACTAACCCATCTCACTGTCCCTTGAGGATCAACAATATAAGTGGCTCGGTAAGCTACTTTTTCGTCATAAGTTAAAATTCCTAAATCAGCAGCTAATGATTTTGAAGTATCGGCAATCATTGGAAACTGCAAATTTTTTAAATCTTGATGATGCATTCGCCAAGCCAAATGCACATATTCAGAATCAGTGCTTGCCCCTAGTAACATAGTATCGCGCTTTAAAAAGTTGTCAAAATTTTGATTAAATTCAGCGATTTCCGTAGGACATACAAAAGTAAAGTCTTTTGGCCACCAAAACATAACCATCCATTTTTTGCTATTGATATGATCTTCTGATGTAATATCATAAAATTCATTTCCTTGTTCAATTGATACTACAGCTTTCTTTTTAAATTTAGGGAATTGAGCTCCAATTCCAATCATTTTGCCTTCCATTTTGTTTGTTTATTTTTTATTGTTAATTTATTGGTTATTCATTGTATTAAAATGAGATTTAAAATTTCTAAATACTTAATGCTAAGCCTCATGATTAAAGACGCAACAAAGTTAATATATGTAAATTGAGCAAACTATGATTTATATCATCCAAACACATTAAACTTTTTAGTATTTTCGCCAACAAGCAAAATAAAAAAAAGTATATGAATTACGATCTAATAGTTATAGGCAGTGGCCCTGGAGGCTATGTGGCTGCAATAAGAGCATCTCAGCTAGGTTTAAAAACAGCCATTGTTGAAAGAGATGAGCTTGGTGGAATTTGTTTAAATTGGGGGTGTATCCCAACAAAAGCCTTATTGAAAAGTGCTCAGGTATTTGAATATTTGAATCATGCTAGCGATTACGGTATCAAGGTAAGTGGTCATGAGGCCGACTTTTCGGCCGTGGTTAAACGCAGTAGAGGCGTTGCTGACGGCATGAGCAAAGGAATTCAGTTTTTAATGAAAAAAAATAAAATTGATGTAATTACAGGATTTGGAAAAGTTAAGCCTGGAAAAAAAGTTGAAGTTACAAATAAAGAAGGCAAGTCTACCATCTATGAAGCTAAAAATATCATCCTGGCTGTTGGAGCTCGCTCACGTGAATTGCCAAATTTAAAGCAAGATGGCGTTAAAATAATAGGCTATCGACAAGCAATGACATTGCCTTCTTTACCCAAGTCAATGGTAGTAGTTGGTTCAGGCGCCATTGGAAGTGAGTTTGCTTACTTTTATGCCACGATGGGCACTAAAGTAACTTTGGTGGAATTTTTACCTAATATAGTTCCTGTTGAAGATGAAGAAGTTTCTAAACAACTAGAGAGGTCATTTAAAAAAATAGGCATCGATGTGATGACTGATTCTTCCGTAGAATCTGTGGATACATCAAGTGCTGTTTCTAAAGTAAAAATTAAAACAAAAACTGGTGAAAAAATTATTGAAGCCGAGGTAGTGTTGTCAGCAGTTGGTATACAGTCTAATCTTGAAAATATAGGATTAGAAGAAACTGGCATTGCTACTGATAAAGGAAAAATTAAAGTGAACGAATACTACGCAACCAATCAGCCAGGCTATTTTGCGATTGGTGATTGTGTTGGTGGTCAGGCTTTAGCTCACGTAGCTAGTGCCGAAGGCATAATTTGTGTTGAAAAAATGACAGGACATCATCCTGAACCATTAAACTATGGAAATATACCAGGTTGTACCTATTGTAGCCCTGAAATTGCCTCTGTGGGTATGACTGAAAAAGCGGCAAAAGAAGCAGGATATACACTTAAAGTAGGAAAATTTCCATTTTCAGCTTCTGGAAAAGCGAGTGCTGCTGGCGCTAAAGATGGCTTTGTGAAATTGATATTTGATGCAAAATACGGTGAATTGCTTGGTGCTCACATGATAGGGGCTAATGTTACTGAAATGATAGCTGAACTTGTTTTAGCTCGTAAACTTGAAACCACTGGTCACGAAATTATTAAAGCAGTTCATCCACATCCTACTATGAGTGAAGCTGTGATGGAAGCCGCAGCTGCAGCATATGGAGAAGTTATTCATTTATAATTTATTAAATTGAAAAACTTCAACTTTAGGTCATTGTGTTTAAACAATAAGGGTTCCTTAATCATAGTTGCATTTTTTTGTAACTTGATTCTGGCTTCTTTGGGTTTCGCTCAAAGCCAAGAAAAAAAAATAATTCAATTCAGTGGTGTTGTGGTTACTGGCGATAGTCTAAAACCTGTACCATTTACAAACATTTTTGTAACAGGAACTAAACACGCCACTGTTTCAGATTATTATGGTTTTTTCTCATTTGCGGCTGAAGAAGGCACTGATATTACCTTTTCAGCAGTAGGATTCAAAAAAGCTCATTTTATAATTCCAGATACATGCAATGAAAAGCGTTATTCAATGATACAAATTCTGTTTCTAGATACCATTATGTTGCGCGAAGCTACAATATACTCTTGGCCTACCAGGGAGCAGTTTCGACAAGCATTTTTAAACATGGATAATTTGAACGATGATATGGCTAGAGCCCAGAAAAACCTTGCCAAAGAAGAAATGGAAATTATTTCGATGAATATGGGTATGAGCGGACAAGAGAACTTTAAAAACACCATGCAACAATATCAAACAAGAATGTACTATGCTGGTGGTCGGCCACCGATATCAATTATGGACCCTCTCAAATGGGCTGAATTTGTGAAAGCATGGAAAAGAGGCGACTTTAAAAGTAAAGAGTAATTTCAATTTTAATATTTCGGTCAAACTTGGAATAAGCATAAGCAATAAAAAAAGCAGTCATTTGACTGCTTTTTTTATTTAGTAGGTGTAATCTTTAAATATTAATTTAACACTTGCTTTACCAAGTCGGCAGCTTCTTGCAACTGAATAGCGGAAAATACTTTTAAACCTGAATCATCAATAATTTTCTTTGCTTCAACTGCATTTGTTCCTTGTAAACGTACAATAATTGGAACATTGATATTACCCATATTGTTATAAGCATCTACAATTCCTTGTGCTACTCTATCACAACGAACAATTCCACCAAAAATATTAACCAAAATAGCTTTTACATTTGGATCCTTTAAAATAATTCTGAAAGCTTCTTCTACTCTTTGTGCATTGGCAGTTCCACCTACATCAAGAAAATTGGCAGGTTCCCCTCCACTTAATTTAATAATGTCCATTGTGGCCATGGCTAAGCCTGCACCATTTACCATACAACCTACATTACCATCTAATTTCACATAATTTAAATTGTGTTCACCTGCTTCCACTTCTGTTGGATCTTCCTCACTAATATCACGTAAAGCAGCTAAATCAGCGTGTCTAAACAAAGCGTTTTCATCTAAATTAACTTTTGAATCAACCGCAATAATTTTGTTATCTGAGGTTTTTAAAACAGGATTAATTTCAAACATAGCAGCATCAATAGAGTCATAGGCCTTATACAATGCAGTAACAAACTTAACCATCTCCTTATGTGCCATGCCTTCTAAACCAAGATTAAAAGCTATTTTGCGTGCTTGAAATCCTTGTAACCCAGTTTTTGGATCTATTTCTTCTTTGTGTATTAAATGAGGTGTTTTGTGAGCAACTTCTTCAATATCCATTCCACCTTCTGTACTATACATAATAATGTTTCTTCCAGTTGCGCGATTAAGTAATACACTCATATAAAATTCTTTAGGTTGTGACTCACCGGGATAATAAACATCCTGAGCTATCAAAACCTTGTTTACTTTTTTACCAGATTCCCCAGTTTGTATGGTTACCAATACATTTCCAAGGATGTTTGTTGATATGGTTTTCACATCATCCAATGATTTTGCCAGTGCTACGCCTCTCTGTTCAGTACCCTTAATTTTACCTTTTCCTCTTCCACCTGCATGAATTTGAGATTTTACAACCCACCAACCGGTTCCTGTTTGTTTTTGCAGGTCTTGCGCGGCTTTGACAGCTGCTTCAGGCGTTTCGGCAACAATGCCTTCTTGAATTGCTACTCCAAAAGTTTTTAATACTTCCTTTCCTTGATATTCGTGTATATTCATTTATTTATGATTTAATGGTTCAAATGTACTTGATTTTATTTTATCCGCAAATGCTATTTTTGATTAGTATTTAACTGTTTTCTTCCCAAATTTTGGCCAAATTTATAATAGTATCAACTGCTTTATGCATATCTTGAACACTCACCCACTCCAATTTACTATGAAAAGCATGCTCGCCAGCAAATATGTTAGGACAAGGCAAGCCCATAAATGAAAGCCTTGAACCATCAGTTCCTCCTCTTATGCTAGATTGTACTGCTTTTAATCCACTTCTATTGATGGCTTCAACGGCATATGCTGTTACTTGAGGATATTGCTGCAATACTTCTTTCATATTCCGATACTGCTCCTGAACTTCAAAAGTGTAAGTGGCTTCTGAATATTTTGATATTTCAGATTTTACAATGTTTTCGAGCAATTGTTCATGCTCTTTTAATAATTCAGATTTAAAGTCTCTGATAATAAATTGAATTACAGTTTTTTCAATCAATCCATTCATACTTACAGGATGAATAAAACCTTGTAAATTTTCGGTCGATTCAGGAGATAACTTGTCTTTTGGAAGTGCACTAATAATATTTGAGGCTATTTTAATAGCGCTTTGCATTTTGTCTTTAGCAAATCCAGGATGCGTGCTTATCCCATAAATAGTAAGCGTAACACCATCTGCACTAAAGGTTTCATCTTCTATATGTCCTGCTGTTTCTCCATCAATGGTATAGGCATATTTAGCGCCTAATTTTTGAAGGTTTACATGGTTTACTCCTCTCCCAATTTCCTCATCAGGTGTGAAAAGAATCTTAATTTCACCATGCTTTATTTCAGGGTGCATTTTCAATTGATAAATTGCATCCATAATTTCAGCAACCCCTGCCTTATTATCGGCACCTAATAATGTGGTACCATCAGCTGTTATAATATCATTGCCTATTTGATTTAATAATTCTGGATGAGCTTTAGGGCTAAGTACTTGTGTTGAATCAGCAGGTAATATGATATCTTGTCCATGATAAGAATAGTGAACAATCGGATTTACATTTTTTCCACTGCAGTCAGGGGAAGTGTCAACATGCGAACAAAAGCAAATAACTGGCACCTCTTTATTTGTGTTAGAAGGAAGGGTAGCATACACATATCCATGTTCATCAAGGTGTGCATCTACAATACCAATTTCAAGTAATTCATGAACTAAAAGGCGACTTAAATCTTTTTGTTTTTCGGTAGATGGAAAAGATTTAGATTCGGGATCTGATTGGGTATCAATTTGAACATAGCGCAAAAATCGCTCTGCTACTGTATATGTTAAACTCATTAAAAAATTGATTTTAGATTTATTAATTGTTGATTAAAAGCTTGGCTGTTTCAAAATTGATTGCATCGTTAAAAGTGATATAATACATGCCAGATTTTATACCAGTGAGGTCAAATTCGTAATTTGAAGCACCTGCCGCTACTTTAAAGTTTTTCAACCATCTTCCTTCATTATCAAAAATATTGCATTCAATAATGTTCCGTGATTTTGGGAAATTTGTAAAATCAATACTTACGATATCTTTAGCTGGATTAGGTTTGAGCATAATAAAATTTGATGGTACCTTTTTACTAATTCCAGAGATTCCTGCTTTCATAGCAAAAGCATACTCTCCTTTTAAAATAGAATCTAAGCTAACTGTACCAAATTTGTCAGTCACACTTCCGGTTTGTTTAGAATAATAAGGATATATTGACCAAGCATCTGCTGTTGATTTTCTGTACAATACCACTAAACTATCTTCATTTGAAATTGAAGCAAAGAGTAAATTATCGAGGTACTGATTTCCACTTGTAGCACCACTTCTACCATCATAATTAATAGTAGCTTTGCCTTTAAATCCTGATGAAAATATGCCATCCACTTTATAATATCTATTTGGTGAAATAATTAAACCAGAACCTACAGGGGTTGGATCTGGGGCAGTAAAGTTATGTTCAACTCTTATAAATGTTGAATCAGATATTCCAGTTACATTTAGGTTGAACTTTAGTGCTGATAAATTGTAAGCACCAGTATTTTTAATGGTTTTATACTGAGAAACTACTGCATCGGCAACTTTTGATTCAAGATTAATACCTGCGTATGTAGGGGAAAAAGGCAGGTTGAGCGTAAATGTTGAAGTAGGACCACTCATCAAAATTTGAGTCGTGTACGACAAAAAATTATCATTCATAAAAGTAACTTCTAAAGGAACATTGCTGAACATATTAGGAGCCCCTGTTAATTTTTGTCGAACATGAAGTGATACCAAATTATTTCCCGTTGCATTGTCAACAACAAAAGAATCAATTGAAAAATGGGCATAGCCAGGATTAAAAACCCAATTGTTGAAACAATCGCTAAGGTTTAATCCACTGCTGGTTTCAAAATCTTGTCTCATTTTATCACTGTCAACGTCACCAAATGCATTGTTATTTAAATAATATTTTACAGCATTAAAGAATAACGAATCTCCCATATAGCCTCTTATCGTGTGAGCCATTGCGGCACCTTTTAAATAAACATGATCGCCATAAGTCCATTCATGAGGTAATCCGGAAACAGCGCGATATCCTCCTTCTTTAATATGTGCAAATTGTAATATTTTAGCTTGATTGTTTCTTACAGCCGTTTTATAAGCTTCGGTTCCATACACGCTTTCGGTAAAAATAAAAGAAGAAAAACTAGCCCAACCTTCATTTAACCACATGTCTTCAGCTGTTTTACAAGTCACTAAATCACCAAACCAATGATGAGCTAATTCATGACTCATTAACTCTGCTTCATAAACTGTTGATCCGCCTGTTACTGCTGCTTTCGGGTAGGCAATATTTGTGGCATGTTCCATAGCTCCACCATTAAAAGGAACTAAAACATAGCCAACTTTACTCCATAAATAAGGTCCAAATCGATTTTCAAAAGCATCGAAGGCATTTTCAAGATTGATGAAAGAATTCTTCATGTTTGTAGTATCGGTTGGAACAGCAGCAAGTTCAACAGGCACTGAACCGTTTATTCCACTAAAAACTTGATGAACAGTAGCATAGTTGGCTACAGCCACACAGGCTAAATAACTAGGTATATTCTCTAAAAGTTCCCAATTCCATGTTATTGTATTATTAGGGTTATTGATTGAGTTAACCAAAAGGCCATTACAAACTGCCTTATGTGTATTTAGTGTTGTTACCGCAAAGCTATAAGTGGCTCTTTCTACAAAATTATCAAAACAAGGATGCCATGCACGTCCATATACATGTGGATCGGCTGAAAATCCTACGCCTAAATTATAGGCATAACCACTTGCAAAACTAAAACCTCCAAAACCACTTGGATCATTCTGCGGAATACCATGATAAGCCACTTTTACCGTAAGTGTATCTCCAATATTATATACATTTCCTAAATGAATGATTAACAAAGTATCATTGTAGCTATAAATCAAATTACTATTATTTAAACTAATTGAATCAATGTTCATTTCAAGTAAATCTAAGCTCAAACTTGATATACCATTAATTTTAGGCACAAACATTATGGAAGCATTTCCGTTAATAGGACTTGCAGTTACACTTGTAATATTGAGGTCTAGGTGGTAATGTAAAATATCAACAGTGTCGCTACGTTGATTCGTATTGATATTAAATTGGTATTGATTACCTATTGGACCAGAGGCCATTATTTGAATTGACGCTATAAAAAAGCTAACAAATAAAAATGTTTTTGATAATGACATAATTGGAAATTTTAAACCTTGTAAATGTACAGCTTTAAACGAAATTAATCTCATTATGAATGCAGATTTTGAGAATATACAAAATAAAAATGATTGATGGTTGAAAAATTTGATTGAGAAAAATTGTAATGAGCCTTAAAAAAAATATATTTGCACTTCTTAATATAAATGATTTCAGCAAAAAATTAACCTTTATTATAAACGTATGAACATTTTTTACAAATCTATCCTAGCCTTGTTTACCATAACTTGTTTTGGCATTAGCAATATTTCCGCACAATCCATATCAATGGGAATAAGAGGCGGAGCAAATTATAGCAAATTGCTTGGAATTGACTCAGCAAATTTTAAAACAGGAATTATAGGCGGTATTACATTGAATTATCAAACTTCTGGTAAATGGAGTGTTAGTGCCGATATGTTATACACACAAAGAGGAACAACCTTTGAAAGAAATTTCGCAGACACTATTGGGAATCAAACTGAAAAATTTGAGTACGATTATTCATTCAATTATGTTGAAATTCCAGTGCTGTTTCATTATAATTTTATGCCCGACAGCAGCAAATTGAAAGCGCGTGCATTCTTTGGGCCTTCATTAAATGTGCGAGTTAATGCCAATAACAAAATTAAGTATACTAAAGTAGTTACTTCTGGTGATAGTTCTACAACCACTAATACCGAAGGAAATCAAGATTTAGCCTATGTTTATACTCCGCTTGATTACGGTTTCGTTGGTGGAATTGGTGCCACTTATGCTATCACTGATAAAATTTCTGCAAGCTTTGACATCAGAGGAAGCTATGGTTTATTGGACATTCGTGAATATCTTTCGAAAAGTAGTAACGCTATCAGAAATGCTAACGTTGGCATTCTAGTTGGAGTTACTTACAGACTTTCAAAGTAAATTAATTTAAATCAAGATTATAAAAAAGGGGCTACATTTCTTATGTAGCCCCTTTTTTTATTTTCCAAACTTTTTAATATCAAGTAGCTCAAACACTTTGATGTTTTTAAGATAAAAACGATAAACAATAGAATCGTTATAAACACCAACTAAATATTTTAATTGATGATATTGTTTGTTTTGTGACCTTTTCAATCTTAATGACTTTATATTTTTGTAGAAACTTACATGTGCTCTCCAAACCGCTGATGCATGTTTCAACTTACCAATGGCTGCAAAATGAAAAAACGCTAAACCATCTAATATCATTCTTGCAAAAATGGTTCTGTACAAAAATTTATCGGGTAAATTTTTAAATAATAAGTATAAATTGTTTCTAAAGTTTAAATATGTTTTGTTTGGGCTAATACTAGAGAGGGTTCCTCCTCCTAAATGGAAAACAGTAGAATTATGTACAAAATAAATTTTAAATCCTTCATTTTTTAATCGCCAACATAAGTCAATCTCTTCCATATGAGCAAAAAAGCTTTCATCAAAGCCTGATTGTTCATGATAAAGATTTGCTCTAATCATCATGCATGCTCCTGTTGCCCAAAATATTTCAATATCATTATTATATTGTGATTCATCATTTTCTATAGAGTTAAATAACCTTCCCCTGCAAAATGGATATCCAAATTTATCAATAAAACCACCTGCGGCACCTGCATGTTCAAACTTAATTTTATTTTTATAATCCAAAATTTTAGGCATACAAGCTGCAATTTCAGGTGATGATTCCATTTTTTTAAATAAAGGCTCTAACCAATGTGAACTCACCTCCACATCTGAATTTAATAATAAATAATATTTGGCTTGGATGTATTTTAAACCATCGTTATAACCTTTAGCAAATCCTCCATTTGATGAATTTTGCACAATTTTTATGGATGGATATTTTTCATTTAAAAATGTTACACTTGTATCAGTGGAAGCATTATCAATAACATATATATCAGCAATTGAACTATTGGTATGTTGAATAACCGAAGGTAAAAACTCTTCCAAATGCTTAACGCCATTCCAGTTTAGAATAACAACCGCAACATCTTTATTCATATAAGTAGGACTTCAATAAATTATCTACTAATGTCATAAGCATCTCTTAGGTTAGTTCCAAATTGGTCGGTTGCTTTTTCTTGATCAAAACTCTGATACATATTATTTCTTTTATTTAATCTTGTTTGCCAACGATCATCTCTCACCTCCCCTATGGCATCAGAATGGATTAAATAATAATTGTTTGACACTAAATCGGTATTAGTAAAAACAAAACGTCTATTGGTTCGGTTATTTAGCTTATAGTATTGCCATAGTTCATAAGGGTATAAACTAGGCTCTCTATCATAAACTAATCTTGAGTCAGGTTTACCATATTGTAACCAAACCCTACCTCTATCGGTAGCATATCCTTTTCGGGTTTGGGTTTTAAATAATCTATTCGCCTCTTTAACACGAGCATAATAAATATTCCACTCTTGCTCAGGATTCAATTGATTTCTTTTTATCCAAAAACTTAAAAAATATTGTTTTTTATTTAGTAAATCTTTGGCAGCCACCACATTGTTGGCATAATCTACCTCAATTCTTGATGAAATTGGGCGCAAACATTTAATATACTCATTTAAGCTATCAGCAACCATTTTTTCTACAAATGTTTGCTGAACATTCAAGGCGTTTAATTCATTCAAGTTGGCTTCAACTTTTGGATTGTTTCTTTGCACAAACAATCTTTGATCAGCTATTAATTTATTTTCTTTATCCCTAGCCTCAATTACAAAGTTATAATTACCCGATGGTAGTGTTTTAATATTCAAAGAGCCTAAAAGTGGAATTACTTTTGATGATTTAGCTCTACTAAACCTAAAAAAGTCTTGAATTTTAACACCGTTTTCAAAAGCTTCAAGGTAACTATTGATGATGACTGTTTCACCTTCTGGCACATCTCTATCAATGGCATATATTTCAGTATAAAAGGTGAGTTCCGATATAGATTCAGGAAAATAGGAACTTACATAAGGTACAATATCAAAACCATTTTTCGAATAATGGCTTGTAGAATCGGCCTTTTTATAGCTATCTATTAACTCAATAGAGGCAACTGATGGTACATTGGGATTTAAATCAACTATAACTATTTGATTGTAATTGAATGGTTTGGTAATGTTATTATTATCAGTAATACTTAACTCAAAGGTATACTGTCCATTTTTTAATAAAAATCGTTGAACATCAATAAAATTTGGTTTAACAGTTAGTGTATCATCATATTCGGGACTTAGCAAATTATATTTCTCATAAGCAAAAACTGAATCATTTCTTGTAAACAAAATATTTACTCCAATACTAGCTTGAAATTTTCCTTTTTCATTTTTAGCATAAATTATGCTTTTCGAGTTCACATTGAGGTAAGTTTCAACAAAATTTCCATCTGCATTGCCAATAAATTCTGACATCATTAAATATGCTTTTATACTCTTTGCATTAGCTGAAAGGGCTGTAATTACTATACATATAGCAAATATTAGGGACTTTATTTTATGTTTCATAAGCTGCGATATTGAAAATAATTCATTGAAATTAAAAAAAAAATTTTGTGTAACGAAAAAAAAAGTACTTTTGCGCCCGGAGAGTTGGCAGAGTGGTCGATTGCGGCAGTCTTGAAAACTGTTGACTGTAACAGGTCCTGGGGTTCGAATCCCTAACTCTCCGCCAAGTGATAAAAACCCACGAAAAAATTTCGTGGGTTTTTTCTTTTTCGAAACCGAGCCAAGCTCGCTTGAGTAAGGTTGAGGAAAAGAAAAAACCAGCAACAGAGTTGCGTAGGTTTGCAATTATTTGAAGCCCACCCAATAAGGGTTCACGAGCAAAGCGAGTAATCATACAAAATAAGCTTAAAAGTAAAAAAGTAGCGCTGAATATTTAAAGATGAATAAATCCTATTAGTTGTTGCCTCGAATATTTAATACGAATGTGAAATGGTCTAAAGACCATTTCAAACTGAGGTAAATGCCGATGATCATTTGTTAGACCAAATTTATTTGGTCTATTACAAATATCATATCGGTATAAATTAACAAATAATTATTGCTTTTTACATGATTAAGTAAAGCACTTTAATTAAATCATACTATTGAAATCAAAAAAGTAAATAAAGTATTAATAAAAAAGAGAATCACCTTTCATACCCTAAAATCAACTAAAAATATGTTGTAATGATTCCAAATACTTTGCTTTATCCATTTCGCTCCAATGAATGACAAAATATCTATATTGATAAGTTTGAATTTGACATAAAACAACTATCAATAACATTACCAATATAAGTAATCTTTTTTGTTTAAAATTTTCAAGCAATACAATGAGTAAAATAGTGAATAACCCAAAATATTCAATGTATGGCCGCATCGAAAAACTACCTCCATAATACCATATCCACCAACATGACAACACGTAAGTGAGCACAGTAAAAAACAACAAATAAGCCACAAACATAAATTTGTTGCTCTTGAATAAAAAGTATACTCCTGCTTGTGCCACCAAAAACAATGGGGTATATATAAATAAGCCTTTTTTAAAACTAAACAAAACTTCCGTAAAATGTGGATTTAAAAAATTGAAATTTTCTCCAGGATAGGAATCAACCCAGAGATTACCAGTTTGAATAAAATAAATTAAAAGTTGTATCCCGGCAGTAATAACAAATATGGAAACGCTTATCATCAATACATACTTTTGCTTAAAAAGTTCCATAATTTTGTTTTTCAATATATTAAAACTACCCGCAATAAAAGGCAATGCCAACAAAATCAGTATATTAAATGGTCTAATTAAAAATATCATACCTAAGGCAAAGGCCGCACAAAACAAATTTGCACCTCTTTTATCTTGCTCTATATCCGCAAACCAGCTTTTCATCTTCCATAAAAATAAATTTACAAAACAAAAGGAGTACACATGCGACATCCCCGGCTCCCCGAATGAATAATAAAATAATTGTGTTCCAAAGGCAACAGTAATTATAACTAAAATCACATGAAGCACATTTTTAGTATATTGACTGAGTAATTTCGATAAAAAAAATAATCCTAAAACAGTATAAAACACTGCAGCAATATTCACTGAAAGAATGTAAATTCTATTATATCCATCATTGCTATATCCAAAAAATGGTGAAATTATATGGGCAATTATATAAAATGGAGAAATGGCTACCGCTGTTCCACAGAAATACTTATTGGCTACTTTACCATCATTTCCTACTCTATATTCATAAGCTAATCTTTCTTCAAAATAGCCGCCATGCATTATTTTTTCGTAAAAAGTAAAATGCAAATCTTGGTATACAAATACAGCTGGAAGATAGGCATAGTAACCCCAGGCATCACTTTCTAAAACATCTTGCCATTTATTTTTTCCAAAATTAATATTAATACTCACCAACAAATAACTTGCAAAAATCAAACTCAAAACAATATTAATTATGTTTTTCATGGTCTTATACCGCATTAAATCACAAAATTTTAGAACATTGTAGCAATAAAAATTCAAATCTAATCTTTTGCAATAAATAACTCATATAACAATAACAAAAAAGCCCCAAATGAAGGGGCTTTTTTGTTAAGTAAATTTTAACTGTTAGTTTTTTGTTAGCATACCATACAATTCATCTTTCAAGTGTACTCGCTTCATTCTGTAATCATTCAATACTTCATCTGTTACCGATTCAGCACCACTTTCAATTCTGTGGATACTATTATTAATATCATGATATTGCTCAAACAATTTTTTAAAATGTTGGTCCGAAACTTTTAAAGCATGAATCTTTTCATTCAGCTCGGGGAATTCGTGATGTAAATCGTGTTTTTCCATATTATTATATAATTATATTTTGATACAAATATACATTGAATAGTAAAGTGAAAAAATGATATTAATCATAAATAATGTCTCTTTAAATAAATTTGGGTGCACCCTTCTGAACGTGAAATACGTTCAGAAGGGCCGCGCCATTTGCTATATCTTTTTTGGCGACCCCAAAGCCACCTCAAAAAAGGATGCCGCTCCTGTCGCTTGCACAGCACATGTTTACATGTAAAAATTCTACAAATCTTAAACCCAATTTAATCAATAGGAGATTTAAAAAATCTAACTACTTGATTTAGTTGGGTTAATCCCGATTTAGAAAATGTTATCAGATTTGTAAAAATCTGATTTACAATTTCTTTATCGTTTACGCATTTCTAATGCGTAATCTGGGGTAAATTTAGTTTCAATTGATTAAAGCATATATGGAGGCCGAATTAATCAGCTAAACCTTTGTGATTATTTCTTTCAAATGTTGATTATTTATTACAGTTAAAAGTTGTTTATGCATTATAAATGCCTCTACAACTTGAAATTAATACATCGAGGCTATGCCGCAATTGGTCTAATTTGAAAGTGCTATAAGTATTATTTACCTTTGAAAAAAAATATTCAATCATGAAAAAAACACTTTTATTAACTTTATTAATGAGTTCGTTATTATTACAAATAAAAGCTCAATTGCCTAATTATGTGCCAAACAATCAACTTTTAGCTTATTATTCGTTTGATAACTTTACGAGTGATATAAGTGGAAACAACAACAATGGCGCCAACAACAATGTTACATTTGTAAACGACCGAAATGGTGTCCCAAACGCAGCTGCATACTTCAATGGCAGTAATGCTTGGGTTGAAGTAAGCTCACCTAGCTTTGCTATGGCCTATTCCGATTCGTTTACTTACTCATTTTGGATAAATAAAGAAATACAACCATTTGCTGGAATTGTAATGATGATTGGGAGTAATATGGCAGGAAATTTTATTTCAATTATTCAGGGGGTAAATGAGCAACAATTTGGTACCAACATGCAGCAATCAGCATGGATTTGGGTTTCTTGTCCCCATACCCTCAATGTATGGGATCATTATGTAGCTACTTATAATGCTGGCACCATGAATTTATATAAAAATGGAGTTTATCAAGCATCTGGAACCAATCCTTATACTACCGCAATGTCGGCCACTTTACCTTTATATATAGGTAAAGGAATAAATACTGGTTATTTTGCCGGTGCTATTGATGACATAGGAATATGGAGTAGAGTATTGACTCAACAAGAAATAAATAATTTATACACAAGTACCATTACATCTTTACTTCATCAAGTAAATTTGCCTCTTTTTGCGGCTAATCCAAATATTGCAAAAGATTACATATATTTAAGTGGACCAACATCAAGTGTAAAAAACTATTATAATATATACGATTTGCAGGGGAAAATTCTTCAACATGGTTATTTCACCAATGTTAGTCAAGAAATCTCAGTTACAAATTTACCTGCAGGCTTTTATAGTTTGCAAATTTTGGATAACAATGCAACAAACATAAAATTTATTAAAGAATAACATTATTCTAAAAGAGAACAAAAAAGCCCCATAATTTGGGGCTTTTTTATTTTTATTCATCCTTAGCTTTCTTTTTCTTGGCTTTTATTACTTGAATGGTAATTTCGGATTTTACTGCATCAAAATCTACTTCAATTACATCTCCTTCACCTAATTTAGCTTTAATAATTTCTTCAGCTAAAGGGTCTTCAAGATATTTTTGAATAGCTCTCTTTAACGGACGTGCACCAAAATTGGGGTCGAAACCTTTGTCTGAAATAAAGTCCTTAGCACTTTCTGTCATTTTAATTTTGTATCCTAAATCCTCCATACGCTTGTATAGATTCTTTAATTCAATATCAATTATTTCATGAATGTTTTCTCTTGTTAAGTTGTTAAACATGATGACATCATCAATTCTATTTAAAAATTCAGGTGCAAAAGCTTTTTTCAAAGCATTTTCAATTACACTTTTGGATTGTGCATCAGCCGAGGCTGACTTAGCAGTGGTATTAAATCCTACGCCAGTTCCAAATTCTTTTAGTTGGCGTGATCCAATGTTTGAGGTCATAATAATAATCGAATTTTTAAAGTCGATTTTTCGTCCTAAACTATCAGTAATTTGACCATCATCGAGTACTTGAAGTAACAAATTAAATACATCAGGATGAGCTTTTTCTATTTCATCTAACAATACCACAGAATAAGGCTTTCTACGAACTTTTTCGGTTAACTGTCCACCCTCTTCGTATCCAACATATCCTGGAGGTGCTCCAATTAATCGACTTATGGCAAATTTTTCCATATACTCGCTCATGTCTATTCTAATTAAAGCATCATCGCTGTCGAATAAATATTTAGACAATACTTTTGCCAATTGCGTTTTACCAACCCCAGTTGGGCCTAAAAATACAAATGAGCCAATTGGTTTATTTGGGTCTTTCAATCCTGCTCTATTTCTTTGAATGGCTTTTACGATTTTTTTGATGGCATCATTTTGACCAATTACCTTGTCATGAATTTCATCATACATTTTCATGAGTCGAGAACCTTCATTTTGCGCTATTCTTTGTACAGGAACTCCGGTCATCATTGCAACCACCTCTGCTACATTGTCTTCAGAAACAACTTGTCTGTTATTTTTAGTTTCTTCTTCCCAAACTTTCTTAGCTTTTTCTAAATCTTCAAGTAACTGTCTTTCGGTATCACGCAATTTTGCAGCTTCTTCATATTTTTGACTACGTACTACACGGTTCTTTTCAATTTTAATTTCTTCAATTTTCTTTTCAATATCAAGCACACTTTGTGGCACGTTTATATTTGTAATATGCACCCTTGCTCCTACTTCATCCATAGCATCTATTGCTTTATCAGGTAAATGCCTATCGCTTATATAGCGTTGGGTAAGAGTTACACATGCTTGTAATGCTTCAGGAGTGTATATTACATTGTGATGATCTTCATATTTAGGTTTAATGTTATTTAAAATTGCTACTGTTTCTTCGGCACTTGCTGGTTCTACTATCACTTTTTGAAAGCGTCTTTCAAGGGCACCATCTTTTTCGATATACTGACGATATTCATCTAAGGTGGTTGCTCCAATGCATTGTATCTCACCTCTTGCTAATGCTGGCTTAAACATATTGCTGGCATCTAGTGAACCGCTGGCACCTCCAGCACCAATGATAGTATGAATTTCATCAATAAATAAGATGACATCAGGTGATTTTTCCAATTCATTCATAACAGCTTTCATACGCTCTTCAAATTGCCCACGGTATTTGGTTCCAGCCACCAAGGATGCTAAATCAAGGGTAACAACTCTTTTATTAAACAATACGCGTGATACCTTTTTTTGAACAATTCTAAGTGCTAAACCTTCGGCAATAGCTGATTTACCAACGCCAGGCTCACCTATCAAAATCGGATTATTTTTCTTTCTACGACTTAAAATTTGTGAAACGCGTTCAATTTCTTTTTCACGACCTACAATTGGGTCAAGTTTATCTTCTTCAGCAGCTTTAGTTAGGTCGCGCCCAAAATTATCAAGTACTGGTGTTTTTGATTTGGGGTCGACAGTTTTTTTAGCACTTTGGCTAAATGCGCCATCATCTTCTGGTTCATCATCACCTGTGTTGCTAGGCAGTTCGCTTCTTACATCTGGATTTAGGTTCATTTTTTCGAGTTCCATGCGCACACTATCGTAGGATACATTGAATCTATTAAGAATAGAAGCGGCTAAATTATCATCAACTTTTAATATGCTTAATAATAAATGTTCAGTACCAATTAAATCACTTTTAAACATTTTTGCCTCTAAGTAGGTGATTTTAAGTGCTTTTTCGGCTTGCTTCACCAATGGAATGTTTCCAACATTCATGGCAGGTTTGGCCACTTTTTTTAAGTTACTTTCAATTGCTTTTCTCAATTCATCAAGCGAAATACCATGTGCTTGTAATATTTGTATTGCAGCTCCTTCTCCATCTCTAATGATGCCAAGCAAAAGATGTTCGGTGCCAATGTAATCATGTCCCAACCTGAGTGCTTCCTCACGACTGAAGGTAATTACATCCTTAACTCTGGGTGAAAATTTAGCTTCCATATAGTGTATTTTTATTTTACTTTTTTATAACTCTTAGTGCCAAATGTAAAATTAAATTTGGGTTCAACAATAATACTGTGCTAAAAAAATCATGCCTAAATAATTTAAACATATCTTTCAACATTATTTTGTTAAGAAACATGCTCATATCTTTTAGCTTTTTTTTAAGTGTCTGGTAAGGTTTTTTTGACTATCTTCGGCACTCTTTTTAAGAATAATATAACGTATAAAAACAAATAAAGTTAACTGAAAAAATGGCAGACGGAGAAAAAATTATCAAGATTAACATTGAAGAAGAAATGAAAACCGCTTACATAGACTATTCTATGTCGGTTATTGTTTCAAGAGCATTACCTGATGTACGAGATGGAATGAAACCTGTGCATCGAAGGGTAATGTATGGAATGTATGAGTTAGGTGTAATGGCTAACAGGCCACATAAAAAGTCTGCCAGAATTGTAGGTGAAGTTTTAGGAAAGTATCATCCACATGGCGATACTTCAGTTTATGATGCCATGGTGCGTATGGCACAAGAGTGGAGTTTAAGATACCCGTTGGTAGATGGACAAGGTAACTTTGGTTCAGTTGATGGGGATAGCCCAGCAGCAATGCGTTATACTGAGGCTCGTTTAAAGAAAATAGCTGAAGAAATGTTGGCAGATATTGACAAAGAAACAGTTGATATGCGCCTTAATTTTGATGATACTTTAGAAGAACCTACTGTTTTACCTTCAAAAATTCCTAATTTATTGTTGAATGGAGCATCGGGCATAGCAGTAGGTATGGCTACCAATATGCCTCCGCACAATTTGTCAGAAGTTATTGATGGTATTGCTGCGTATATCGACAATAAAGATATTACTGTTGAAGAATTAATGCAACATGTAAAGGCGCCAGACTTTCCTACTGGAGGTATAATTTACGGTTATGAAGGGGTTAGAGAGGCTTTTTTAACAGGTAGAGGTCGCGTAGTCTTGCGCGCTAAAGCCAATATTGAAGTTGATGCCAGTGGCAGAGAAAAAATAGTGGTTACCGAAATACCATTTATGATTAATAAGGCTGAAATGATCAAGAAAACAGCCGATTTAATTAATGACAAAAAAATTGAGGGCATTTCAGATATTCGTGACGAAAGTGATAGAGATGGAATGCGTATTGTATATGAAATTAAGAGAGATGCCATAACTAATGTGGTTCTCAATAAGTTATATAAGTACACTGAACTGCAAACTTCATTCTCTGTTAACAACATTGCCCTAGTTAAAGGGCGCCCTATGATGTTGAATCTAAAAGATATGATTCATCATTACGTTGAGCATAGACATGATGTGGTTGTAAGAAGAACTAAATTTGAATTAGCCCAAGCAGAAAAACGAGCTCACATTTTAGAAGGATATTTAATAGCACTCGATAATTTAGACGAGGTTATTTCCATTATTAGAAACGCTCCAACACCTAACGATGCTCAGGAGCAATTAATCAGCAAGTTTGCTTTGTCAGAAATTCAATCAAAAGCAATTCTTGATATGCGTTTAAGGGCATTAACTGGGCTCGAACGCGATAAAATTAAAGAGGAATATGATGAATTAATGAAAACAATCAATTACTTGAAAAGCGTTTTAGCTGATGAAGGTTTAAGAATGAATATCATCAAAACCGAAATGTTTGAAATGAAGGAAAAGTATGGCGATGGACGTAAAAGTGAGATTGTTTATGCAGCCGATGATTTTAGAATGGAAGACATGATTGCCGATGAAGATGTAGTGATAACTATTTCTCGTTTAGGCTATATTAAACGCACCCCTTTAACAGAGTATAAGGCTCAAAATCGTGGTGGAACGGGTGCTAAAGGCTCAGCAACAAGAGATGCCGATTTCTTAGAACATATGTTTGTAGCTTCAACCCATAATTACATGTTGTTTTTTACTGAACAAGGTAAATGTTATTGGCTGAGGGCATTTGAAATTCCAGAAGGGAACAAAGCCTCTAAAGGTAGAGCTATACAAAACATGGTGAATATTGCTCCAAATGATAAAGTAAAAGCCTATATTAATGTAAAAGATTTAACTGATCAAGATTACATTAAAAACAACTTCATTATTATGTGTAGCCAAAAAGGAACCATAAAAAAAACCTCATTGGAAGCCTATTCTCGTCCTCGTCAAAATGGGATTAATGCTATTACCGTAAAAGAAGGTGACATGTTATTAGAGGCGCATTTAACAAGTGGTAAAGATGAGATTTTAATTGCCTCACGCAAAGGGAAATTGGTGCGCTTTAATGAAGAAAAAGTACGTCCAATGGGACGTAATGCTTCTGGAGTGCGTGGAATTAGGTTAGCTGCCGAAAATGATGAAGTGATTGGCATGATTGCTGCTAAAAGTAACGAAACCAATATTTTAGTAGTTTCAGAAAATGGTTATGGTAAGCGATCTGAAATTGAGGCCTATCGTGTAACAAATAGAGGAGCTAAAGGGGTTAAAACCTTAAATATAACTGAAAAAACGGGTGCCTTAATTGCTATCAAAGATGTAACTGATAATGATGATATTATGATTATCAACAAATCGGGCCTAACCATTAGAATTAGAGTTTCTGATTTAAGGGTGATGGGAAGAGCTACACAAGGTGTTCGATTAATTAAGTTCAAGAGCAGTGATGCTATTGCAGCGGTAGCAAAGGTAGAGACTGACGATGAAGAAGAAGCAGTTGCAATTGATGGCGAAGAATTAATAGACAACACGCCTATTGATGCAGAAGATGATGCTGATGATGATGTAGCTGAAAATGGTGATGAAAGTGCTGAAAATGAACCTAATGATGAGAAAGAATAATTAAGAATATAATTGAAAATAAATATGCAATTAAAAACAAAAACAATTCTAGTATTAGCTCTTTGCTTGTATGGAGCAATGCCAACTTTCGCTCAACAAAAAAATGTGGTTAGCGCTATTAATTATTTAGGCTATTATAACAAGGACAAGGATGTGAATGACCTTATTGAAGCAAAAAAGTATATTGATTTAGCCACCCTTGATGCCGAAACTTCAAGCAAAGCTAAAACTTGGGCTAATAGGGCTGAAATTTACATGAATTTACATAATTCTAAAGATGCAAAAGTAGTAGATTTAAAGAAAGGAGCATTGGATGAGGCGACTAAAGCATACAGCCAAACCCTTAAATTAGATGAAAAAGGAAACTTTCCACAAGCTAAACAAGGGCTGAAAGTGTGCGCGATTATTGCCAGTAATGCTGGCATTGAACATTTTAAGAATCAAAGGTATCCTGAAGCATTAGAGAATTTTGAGAAAGCCATTCAAATTAACGAAAGTCAACAATTAGTTGATTCAAACGCTATTTATAATGCGGGCCTTTCTGCCGAAAAATCACAAAATTTTGATAAAGCCATTCAATATTTTCAAAAAGCAATTGATATTAAATATGGTGGTGATGCAGATGGACCATTACTTTACAGTTTATTGGCTGAAGGTTATTTAAAAAAAGGAGATAAAGATAAATATATTGGAACTATTCAAAAAGGTAGAGCAGCATACTCGAACGACAAGCAATTGATTTTATCGGAACTTAACTATTTTATAGAAGCAGGACGATACAAGGAAGCCATAACTAACCTTGAATTGGCCATGGCAAAAGAACCAAACAATGAAATTTATCCTTTTAACATAGGTGTAATTTATGACAATATGGCTAATCCTGGTGAAGGAAAGACTGCTCCATCTGAAAAAGAATTCAACGAGTTTGTTGACAAAGCTGAAGCATCATACAAAAAAGCCTTGGAAATTAACCCAAATTATTTTGATGCCTTGTATAATATTGGCGCTTTATACTTTAACAGAGCTGTAAAGCAAAGTGAAATTGTAAATAACATCAAAGACAATGCTAAATTTAAAATTGAAAGCGCCAAGGTGGATGAAATATTTAAAAAGAGTTTGCCTTATTTAGAAAAAGGCGAAGAAATTAGAACAAATGATGTTAAAACTTATAAAGATTTGATCAGTACCCTTCAAAAACTGTATTTGATGACAGAGCAAACTGAAAAATCGGTAGCTTGTAAAAGCAGATTGGCTGGTGGCCCTAATGGAATTAAAATTGGGGATGAAATTGGTGTGATTGAAGAAAAGCTAGGAAAAGCACTTAAAACAGATAGTAAAAAAGGAAAGTATTATAATACAGATGTATTGGATTATCCGGAATATACCTTATACATGGATGGTGGTTATTTAACTAAATGGGTGAAGAAATAATTAATTGTTGATTGATTGATGAAAAGGTGTGGTATAATTACTGCACCTTTTTTTGTGATTATAATTGGTTATGGTTTACCATAATATTCGTCACAATTTTAGTTAGTCGCCCCTCAAAATATTCTAAACAATTATTATTAAGAGTTTTCATGAATTTTCATTGTTGAAATAATACCGATATGATATTTGTAATAGACCAAATAAATTTAGTCTAACAAATGATCATCGGCATTTACCTCAGTTTGAAATGGTCTAAAGACCATTTCACTTTCGTATAACCCAACTAAATCAAGTAGTTCGATTTTTTAAATCTCCTACTGATAAATTTGGGTATATAATAAGTAAAAGTATTTTTGGATTAAAAAATAAATGGAATTGCTATTAATTAGTCGTCCCTCAAAAAGTCCAATTCGTATAGGCCTATTGGACTTCCTAAATAATTCGTAAAAATAAATTACCAAGAATTTG
>DAORKI010000022.1:0-44929 GCA_035439485.1 Bacteroidia bacterium | reverse complement strand
ATTATTTAGTAAATCCAATAGGCCTATAGGAATTGGACTTTTTGAGGGACGACTAGTTAAAAAAATCTATATTCAAAATTACCAAAATGATTTATAAATTATGCCAATAATTTACAAATCATGCATTGGTTAATGCCGATTGGAAAGAAGTTTAGCACGAATGCAATGAATCAAATTTGGGCTATTATTTTTTTTACATCGGTATAAAATTAAGCTACACGAATTTATTATTTAACCAATTGCTTAAAATTAAATCTCCTTGTGGGGTTAGCACCGATTCTGGATGAAATTGAATTCCACAAATATCATATGTTTGATGCTCAAAGGCCATTATTCCTCCTTCCTTGTTGTAAGCTGTTATTGCTAAATTAGAAGGAAAATTATTTTCATTTAAAACCCATGAATGATAATGTCCAGTATAAATAGTTTCAGGTAAATCCTTAAATAGCTTAGAATTAGGCAATAGCCTTGTTTCAAGTTGTATTCCATGTAAAACTTGAGGCAAGGCCTTCATTTCTGCACCAAAAAACTGCCCAATGGCTTGATGCCCCAAACAAACTCCTAATATTGATTTATGTTGATAATGTTTTTCAATAAAAGCGAGTAAATCGCCTGCTGATAAAGGCACTCCAGGGCCTGGTGAAAGTACAATTTTGTCGAATCCACTGGTGTTTAAATTAATAATTCGGTCATTTCTAACCACAGTAACTTTTACATTATCATTTTTCTCTAAACTGTGATACAGGTTAAAAGTAAATGAATCGTAATTATCAACCAATAAAACTTGCTTCAAAATTTGTGAAGTATGCTGTACTAATCTTCTAAACGCATATTGTGATATACCGCTTGCACATCTTCATCTTCCTCGAACTTTTCAATAATGGCTAAAACCTTATCTCTTTGTTCAGGCGTAACTTCAGCATAACTGGTAGGAATGCGTTGCAGTTCAGAACTAATCACATTAAGTTTTTTATCTTCTAAAGCTTTCTGCATTTTTCCAAACTCAGCAAATGGCGCGGTAATTACTATTTCTTCGTCATCTCCTTCTACTTCTTCTGCTCCAAAATCAATTAATTCTAATTCTAATTCATCCTTATCAATTCCAGCGGCAGCCAAATGAAAAACTGCTTTTCTTTCAAACATGAAATCTAGAGACCCAGTTTTACCTAGTGTTCCTTCATTTCTAGTAAAGTACATTCTAATATTAGCAACCGTTCTAGTTGGATTATCTGTGGCACATTCACACAAAACTCCAACTCCAAATGGAGCATAGCCTTCATATACAATTTCTTCATAATCTTTCTCGTCTTTACTACTTGCACGTTTTATTGCTGCTTCCACGCGGTCCTTCGGCATATTGGCACCCTTTGCATTTTGCATTACCACACGCAATTTAGCATTGTGGGTAGGATCTGGACCACCAGCTTTAACAGCTATTACTATATCACGTCCAATTCTTGTAAAAACGCGGGCCATATTTCCCCAGCGTTTCATCTTTCTAACTTTTCTAAACTCAAATGCTCTTCCCATATTACTTTTGTTAAAATCGAGTGCAAAAATAGAAGCAATCAATTTATATAAAAATTTTTTAGCATTTTTATTATTAGAAGTTTTAAAATTTAACCGCAAATGCACTTCAAATTGTAAAATTAAAGAATTTGTATTGCCACACTTTTACTATAATTTGCTGCTTTTTGTCAAAAAAAAAGAAGAGCAAAAAAGCAAAATCCTACCATAATTTATGAATGTTTAATTCAGCTATTTTATTATCTTTGCATTTTAACACAATAAACATGATTAATTTGACTGAAGATTTGCAAACTACTGAGCATTACATCCAATTAGAAGATAAGTATGGGGCACATAATTATCACCCTTTACCAGTTGTTTTAGAAAGAGGAGAGGGTGTTTTTTTATGGGATGTTGATGGTAAAAAATATTTCGATTTTCTTTCTGCTTATTCTGCGGTTAATCAAGGTCATTGTCACCCACAAATTATTGAAGCTTTAATAGAACAGGCACAAAGATTAACTTTAACTTCAAGAGCGTTTCATAACAATGTATTAGGGGAATATGAACAATATATTACAAAGTATTTTGGATATGATAAAGTTTTACCAATGAATACTGGTGTAGAAGGTGGCGAAACAGCAATTAAATTGGCTCGAAAATGGGGTTACACAGTAAAGGGTATTCCTGAAAATGAAGCACAAATTGTTTTTGTTGATGGTAATTTTTGGGGTAGGACAATTGCCGCCATTTCATCAAGTTCCGACCCTTCAAGCTATAGTGGTTTTGGCCCTTTTGTTCCAGGATATAAAGTTGTTCCTTACAATGATTTAGAGGCTTTAGAAATAGCCATGCAAAATAAAAATGTATGTGCTTTCATGTTTGAGCCTATTCAAGGTGAAGCTGGTGTTGTTGTTCCTGATGAAGGTTATATTGCCAAAGCAAAAGCACTTTGTGAAAAATATAATGTTTTAATGATAGCTGATGAGGTTCAAACAGGATTGTGTAGAACTGGAAAAATGTTAGCTTGTGATCATGAAAACATAAAACCAGATATTTTAATTTTAGGAAAAGCTCTTTCAGGCGGTGTTTTGCCTGTATCAGCTGTGTTATGCAACAATAACATCATGCTAGTAATTAAACCAGGTGAGCACGGTTCTACATATGGGGGAAATCCTCTTGCTTGTAAAGTGGCAATTGCATCTTTAGAAGTATTGAAAAATGAGAAATTGGCTGATAATGCTGCCTATTTGGGCGAGCTATTAAGAAGAGAGTTAAAACAAATCAAAAGTGATATGATCGCTGAAGTAAGAGGCAAAGGATTACTAAATGCCATTGTGATTAAGGAAAAGAATGGCAAAAATGCCTGGGATGTTTGTATAGCACTCATGAATAATGGATTATTAGCGAAGCCAACTCATGGCAACATCATAAGATTTGCTCCTCCACTTGTGATTAATGAAGAGCAATTAATGTCATGTATCGAAATTATTAAAAATACACTGAAATCATTTGATTAAAATGTTCAGAGCATGCAATTTTGCTAAGTTAAATTACTTAACTATTCCACAATATCAAGGCAAATTAAACGTTATGGAACACTTAACATTATTTAAAATGAAATGTATTCATTTATAGTAGTTGTTAGATAAATTTGTCATGGTACTTTTAATAATATGAGATTTCTAAATAAGATTACAATTCTTTTTTCATTTTTCATTCTGTTAGTTTCAACGGTATTTTCCCAAGAAACCAAAAGACAGAAGGAATACATAGTAGAAGGTAAGGTTACCATAGAAAACAAAAAGCCTGCCTCAGAAGGAGCAATTTTAGTAGGCAAACCAGGCGTTTCTGGAGGTTCAAGAGCGAGTATTGCAGCAGATGGAAGTTATTCTGTAAAGCTTGATTTTGACAAAGAATACACCTTAACCTACACAAAAAAGGGCTATGTAAGTCAGATGATTCAAATAAATACCAAAGTTGATAAGGAAAGAATAGAAGAAACATTTATAAATAAGGAAATAATGATAGAATTATTTCCAATGGTTGATGGTGTAAATATTGATTTAATGAAACAGCCAATAGCCAAAATCTTTTATGATGAAATGTTGTATGACTTTGATGAGGACGAGGCCTATTCAGAAAATATGAAGCCTCAGATTGAAGAATTAAAGTCAAAATTGTTGGCTCAATTTGAATTGAATAAAAACAATTTGCTAAGTGCTGAAGAATTAGCAAAGCAGAAAGCTGAAGCCTTAGCAAAAGAAAAAGCAGAATTGGCGGCACGTCAAGCAGCTGAGAAAGAAAAGGCCTTAGCAGATGCTAAAGCAAAAAAGGAAGCAGATGAAAAAGCTAAGGAAGAGGAGGCTGCTAGACAATTAGCACTTAAGGCAAAAGTAGCAGAAGAAGCACAAGCTAGAAAGGAAGCTGCTGAAAAAGCGAAAGCAGAAGAAGCTGCAAGACTTGCAGCAGAAAAAGAAAAATCAGCTGCTGATTTAAAAGCCAAAAAAGAAGCAGAAGATAAGGCAAAAGCAGAAGAATCTGCTCGCATCGCAGCTGAAAAAGAAAAGGCTGCTGCCGAAGCTAAAGCCAAAAAAGAAGCAGAAGATAAAGCAAAAGCAGAAGAAGCAGCTCGTATAGCGGCTGAAAAAGAAAAGGCCGCTACTGAAGCAAAGGCCAAAAAAGAAGCAGAAGATAAAGCAAAAGCAGAAGAAGCTGCTCGCATCGCAGCTGAAAAAGAAAAGGCTGCTGCCGAAGCTAAAGCCAAAAAGGAAGCAGAAGATAAGGCAAAAGCAGAAGAAGCAGCTCGCATTGCGGCTGAAAAAGAAAAGGCCGCTGCCGAAGCTAAAGCCAAAAAAGAAGCAGATGAAAAAGCTAAGGCCGAGGCTGTTGAAAAAGCAAAACAAGAAGCCATTGAAGCTACAAAAATGGCCGCTGAGTTAGAAAAGCAAAAAGCCGCTGAACTGGCAAAAAAACGTGCAGAAGAATTTGCTGCATTAAAATCTCAAGCTGAGAAAAAAGCCTTTGAAGATGAATTAAAAAGAAAGGAGGCTCTTGCCAAACAGGAAGAACTTTACAAAAATAAACAAGCAAATTTTAAGCCTGTAATGGGTATTTACTCAACCACTACTACAATCATTAATGGTAAACAAGCTTATGGTTATATAAATTTTGGAAATGGTCTTGGAAATCAAGATCTTACTAAAGAGGAGTATGACGAATATCAAGAACGATTTGGAAAAAAACCATAAGATGGTTAAACGAAACTTTTGAATACCTTAACTAAAATGAGCCTAAGCAAAATAAATCCTACCAAAACTGAGGCTTGGAAAAAGCTTTTGGAGCACAAAAAAGAGTTGAGTCATATTTCTATCAAGGAATACTTCACTGCCGATACTAAGAGGTATGAAAAATATAGTTTGAAGTTTCAAAATATTTTGCTCGATTATTCAAAAAATAGGATTAATGATCAATCATTAACTTTATTGTTTGATTTGGCTCGAGAAACTGAACTCGAGCAAAATATAAAGCGTTTCTTTAATGGCGAATTTATTAATGAAACTGAAAACAGAGCTGTAATGCATACTGCACTTCGTAAGGATGCTTTAACACCATTATTTATAAATCATATTGATGTGGCGCCTGAAATTAATAGTGTTAAGCAAAAAATGAAAATTTTTGCTGATAAATTTGAACAAAGGCAATTATTGGGTTATTCAGGTCAAGTACTCCAAAATATTGTCAATATTGGAATAGGAGGGTCCGATTTAGGCCCTATGATGGTGACAGAAGCCCTAAAATTTTACCAACTAAAGGATGTAAAATCGTATTTTGTTTCCAATGTGGATAGCACTCACTTGATTGAAACACTCAGACAAATAAAGCCTGAAACCACCTTGTTTATTGTGGCTTCAAAAACATTTACCACTCAAGAAACCATGGCCAATGCTGAATCTGCAAAAAAATGGTTAATTGATTACTTCCATGATGAACGAGCTGTTGCCTCCCACTTTGTAGCCATTTCAACCAACGCGAAAAAAGTGGCAGAGTTTGGAATACCAAGTGAAAATATGTTTGAATTTTGGGACTGGGTTGGTGGACGTTATTCTCTTTGGTCAAGTATTGGTTTGTCAATTGCTTGCTCAATTGGTTACAATAATTTTGAAAAGTTATTAGCTGGAGCAAATGCTATGGACGAGCATTTCATTAATCAGCCAATAGAAAAAAATATGCCCGTCATTCTTGGCTTGCTGGGTATTTGGTATAATAACTTTTGGGATGCACAAACTCATGCAATTTTACCTTACGACCAATATTTACACCGATTTGCAGCCTACTTTCAACAAACAGATATGGAGAGTAATGGTAAAAGCATAGATAGAAATGGCCAAAAAGTAAATTACCAAACAGGTCCAATACTTTGGGGAGAGCCCGGCACTAATGGACAACATGCGTTTTTTCAACTTATTCATCAAGGTACCAAGCTGATTCCTTGTGATTTTATTGCTGCTGCTAATTCACACCACAGTTTAGGTAATCATCATGACCTACTGCTTTCAAACTTTTTTGCACAAACACAAGCACTTATGCTAGGTAAATCAAAATCGGAAGTTGTTGTGGAGCTTGAAAATGATGGCTTTTCTCAAGAGTATATTGACAAAATTGCCATCTTTAAAATGTTTGAAGGGAATATCCCAACAAACAGCATCTTACTAAAAAAAATAGACCCAGAAACTTTAGGAAGTTTAATTGCTCTCTATGAGCATAAGATATTCGTACAAGGAGCCATATGGAATATTTTTAGCTTTGATCAATGGGGTGTTGAACTTGGAAAGCAATTGGCCAATAAAATTTTACCAGAATTAAATAATATTCAAAAAACTACTGCTTTTGATTGCTCCACTAATGGTTTGATTGAGCAATATAAGGCTTGGAAGAATGTTTAATCATAAGTTTTATTGACAAATAAAATCAAACACATTCAAATTATTGTTTTTGGATTTGGTTTATTTACAATGCTTTTATTAGCTTTGTATATTAATAAATCAATAAAATTATGTCAAAGAAAAATCAATCTATACTTAACAATCATTCCATTGACTTTTTAGAAAAATATATCAACAATGCAGCTCCAACTGGATTTGAAGCACCTGGTCAAAAGATGTGGCTTAATTATCTGAAACCCTATATTGACGATCAATTTATTGACCATTATGGAACAGCCGTTGGAGTTATTAATCCTAAAGCAGATTTTAAAGTAGTAATTGAAGCACATGCTGATGAAATTTCTTGGTTTGTTAATTATATCACCAATGATGGATTTATATATTTGAAAAGAAATGGAGGAAGCGATCACATGATTGCTCCTTCTATGCGCGTGAATATTCATACAGATAAAGGAATTGTTAAAGCGGTGTTTGGCTGGCCGGCAATTCACACACGTGAACCTGGAAAAGAAGAAACACCTAATCTTAAAAATATATTTTTAGACTGCGGCTGTAACTCAAAAGAAGAAGTAGAAAAACTTGGAATTCATGTAGGATGTGTAGCCACATTTGAGGATGAATTTACAATTCTAAATAAAAAAATGTTTGTTGGCAGAGCCCTTGATAATAGAATTGGAGGCTTCATGATTGCCGAAGTAGCAAGATTAATTAAAGAAACAAAAACTAAATTGCCATTTGGTTTATATATAACCAACAGTGTTCAGGAAGAAGTTGGTTTAAGAGGTGCCGAAATGATTGTCCAAACCATTAAACCCAATATGGCTATTGTTACTGATGTAACTCATGACACGCAAACTCCAATGTTAAGTAAAATTACCAACGGTGATTTGGCATGTGGCAGAGGACCAGTAGTGACGTATGGCCCTGCTGTTCACAATACGGTTTTAAAAATGATTATTGACGCAGCTCAAAAAAATAAGATACCTTTTCAACGCGCAGCTGTATCAAGAGCCACAGGAACTGATACTGATGCTTTTGCATATGCAACGGGTGGCGTGCCTTCTGCCCTAATATCTTTACCTTTACGTTACATGCATACTACTGTTGAAAGTGTAAACAAACAAGATGTGGAAAATGTTATTAAGTTAATATTTGAGTCTTTGAAAAGTATCAAGCCAAATATGAATTTGAAGTATTTTTAGAATTTAATATATTAAACATGCGCATTGCAATAATAAAATTAATTACAGGGTTGCTTCTTTTGGTTCAACAAATTAGTTCAGCTCAAACGGTGAATCCATTTTATGAAGATGGGAACATTTATATTAAAATAAAAGCTAATGGCATGTTGAATTTAAAACATGAAAAGCTTACAATAGATCATTTTCAATTTTTAAATAGCTTTGCCGCTACATACTCTGTTACTGAATTTAGACAACTTTACGCTTTTGCAAAACACAAAGGACTCGAAAATATTTATAAAATTTCGATTTCTAATAAAAATGAAATTGACTTAGCTTTAGCTCATTTAAACTCTATAAAGGAGTTAGAATATGCCGAAAAGGTTCCTTATAAAACTTATTTTGCCACTCCTCCAAACGATACAAGTTATAATAATACCATTCAATGGAACCTCTTTAAGATTAATGCCCAATTGGCTTGGAATTTTATAGGTAGTCCTAATCCTTCACCAACTATTATTGCTGTAATTGATGATGGATTGGATATACAGCATATAGATTTAAAAAATAACCTTTGGGTTAATGATGTTGAACTAAATGGTTTACCTGGCGTTGATGATGATGGAAATTTTATTGTGGATGATTCGTTGGGTTATGATTTTGGGAATTTTGATTCAGATGCAAGTCCGAATGACGTATCGTGGCATCATGGCACTCATGTGGCTGGTATAGCTGGAGCTGTTACCAACAACACTACTGGAATAGCTAGTATAGCCTATAATGCCAGATTAATGGCAGTTAAAGGGAGTAGCTCAAATTTATATGTAAGCAATGGTTACGAAGCAATAGCCTATGCAGCCGATAATGGGGCTGATGTAATCAATTTATCATGGGGTGCGCCAGTTGAGTCAATTACCGAATCAAACACTATTTTATATGCCTACTATTTAGGGGCAGTGGTGGTTGCTGCAGCTGGGAATACAAATGATGCAACAGTAAATTACCCCGCAGCATACCCCCATGTAATTTGTGTTGCAAGTACCTCTGGCAACGACACAAAAGCAATTGGTACAACCTACGGACAACATATTGATGTTACGGCTCCAGGGGTGAACATTTTTAGCACTATTCCAGGAAATGGATTTGCCTTAATGTCGGGAACTTCCATGGCCTCACCTCTAGTAGCTGGTTTAGCTGCACTAATGAAAACTTTTAATCCTCTATTAAGTCCCGACCAAATTGAAGATTGTATAAAAAACAATACAGATAATATTGATTTTATGAATCCAAATTATCCAGGAAAGTTAGGTACAGGTAGGATAAATGCTTTCAAAACTATGCAATGTGTAAATGAAACGAGATATCAAATTGATGCTTCTTTAGTAAAATTTAATAGCCCAAATGCCTTCACTTGTACTAGTGAATTGGTGCCATCCATATCCCTTAAAAATGCTGGCACAACTAATTTGCAACAAGTTACTATAAATTATAATATTGACGGTGGTGCTTTCACTACATTAAACTGGACCGGAGATATGGTTTATGATAGTGTTTTAAATATTGAATTTAATCCAATAACATTGTCTTCAGGCGAGCATGTTATAAAAGCATTTTGTACAAATCCCAATGGACAGCTAGATTGGAATTTTTATAACGATACCATAGAACAAACATTTAAGATATTCAATGATGGACTTTCATTACCATTTTCGGAAAATTTCGAGAATGGATTCGAATTACAATCTTGGCGAGTTGACAATGCAGATGATGATAAATCTTGGCAGGTAAAGTCTGGAAGTATAGATGGTACCTCAAATAAGGCTGCATTTATTAATTTGTTTAACTATTCCGATAAAGGACAAAGAGATGGTTTACTTACACCTCTTTTAAATTTTTGGGGCTATGATACATTAAGCCTTCAATTTGAATATGCTTGGAGAAGGAATTTTAGACAAGAATCAGATTCATTAATTGTATCATTATCTACCGATTGTGGTAGTACATTTCCATATCGAATTGCTACATTTTATCAGGATTCCATAATTAATTTTGCCACCGAAATTGATACCATGGATAATTATTTTAATCCAACATTATCAGGCTCATGGTGTGGTAATATTATTAATTGCAAGCAATTAAATTTATCAAATTTTGCAGGATATTCAGGCGTTATTTTAAAATTTGAATCCTACAATAATTTCAACAATAATTTATTTTTAGATAACATTAATATCAGTGGATATTCATACTCAATTGATCCCCCAACAGCAAACACAATCACAACAAATACAAATTCAATTTGCGAAGGCGAATACATCACCTTCACCGCAAATGACCCAACCATTAATGCCACCAGTTGGAGTTGGAGTTTCCCTAACGGAACGCCATCTACGGCTAATGAACAAACGGTAACAATACAATTTAATACAGCAGGAACAGTCAATGCCAGTTTAATTGTATCAAACAGTAATGGAAGTAGCAATGTTAATCTTACCACACCAGTGGGTGTAAATCCAATTCCTAATGTTCAAATTTTACAAAGTGATACTGTAATTTGTCATGATAATCCTTTAATTTTGAATGTAACTGGTGCAAATGATTATGTTTGGAATCCATCAACTGGTTTAAACACCAATTTGGGAAGTACGGTAACAGCTTTACCACAACAAAATATTGTGTATGTGGTAACAGGAACTTCATCAGCTGGATGCATAAACTATGACACTATAAGTATCGATACTACGGCATGTTTAGGCATAAATGACTTGACTTTCAATAATGATTTTCATTTTGTTTACCATAATATTAATGGTCAAATTTATTTGATAAATAAAGGTGAGGGCATTGAAAATGGATTGTTTAATCTATATAATACACTTGGTCAAGTTGTAGCTTCAAACATCATAAATGCTAGTGCTAATACGAGTATAATGGTGATGGATGGAAGCATGTTAAGTGATGGAGTTTATTTTACATCACTTAATTCAAAAGGTAATTTTTCAAAAACTGAAAAATTGGTCATACATAAATAATGATATTGGCTATCCTTTCATGATGAATGTTGACTTTTTAGATGTGCTATATGAGGATAATCATATTATTGCAATCAATAAAAAATCGGGTGATATAGTTCAAGGTGATAAAACTGGTGATAAACCATTGAGTGATTATGTTAAGGATTATATTAAAGTAAAGAATAATAAACCTGGAGAAGTCTTTTTAGGGACTGTGCATCGCATTGATAGACCGGTGAGCGGAATAGTACTTTTTGCCAAAACAAGCAAGGCTTTAGCAAGGCTTAATGAAATGTTTCAAAAAAAAGAAATAACAAAAACTTATTGGGCAGTGGTGAAAAATAAACCTCCGCAAAAGGAAGGTAAACTAGAACATTTTCTTTTAAAGGATGAAGCTCGCAATAAATCAAAGGCTCATGTGAATCAAGTAAAAAATAGTTTACCAAGTACACTCGAATATAGTGTAATAGCATCATCTGACAAGTATTTTTTGTTAGAAATAAATCCGCATACTGGACGACATCATCAAATAAGAGCTCAATTGTCGGCCATTAGTTGTCCCATAAAAGGTGATGTAAAATATGGTGCAGAAAGGCAAAACAACGATGCATCAATTCATTTACATGCGCGAAAAGTAAGTTTTATTCATCCTGTAAAAAAAGAAAATATTACTATTGTAGCAGCGCCTCCAAAAGATAATTTGTGGCTTGCATTATTAAAATTAGTATCATGAAAATAATTAAACGAATTAGCTTATGCACATTAGTGATATTCTGCTTGAAAACAAGTGCACAAAACACAGATTCATTAATGATAAAAAAAATTTATGATGAAGTGCTTACACATGGCGAATGTTACCAAAATTTATCCTACCTCTGTTCAAACATTGGAGGGCGGTTAAGTGGTTCTCCTCAAGCAGCAAAGGCAGTTGAATGGGGAAAAACTGTTATGGAAGGATTAAATTTAAATAGAATTGAATTACAACCTGTAATGGTACCGCATTGGGTAAGAGGCGAAAAAGAGCAAGGATTCATTATTAATCCAAAGACAGGCGTTAAACAAGAAACACAAATTTGCGCACTGGGAGGCTCCATTGCAACACCCGAAGCAGGCATTGAAGCTGAGGTAATTGAAGTTATAAATTTTGAGGATTTAGAAAAGTTAGGCAAAGAAAAAATAAAAGGTAAAATTGTCTTTTATAACAGGCCTATGGATGCCACTCACATACATACTTTTAATGCATACGGAAAGGCCGTAAATCAAAGATGGGCAGGTGCCATGAACGCATCCAAATTTGGAGCAGTTGCAACAGTTACTAGATCTATGGGTCTTAAAATAGACAAGTTCCCTCATACTGGATCAATGCAATATGTTGATAGTTTGCCTAAAATACCTGCTGTAGCCATAAGTACAGAGGGGGCTGAATATTTAAGCGCCTTGATTAGACAGAATAAAACAGCCAAAATGTTAATAAAGACCAGTTGCCAAACTTTACCTGATACTGAATCTTATAATGTTATTGGTGAATGGAAAGGTTCAGAGAAACCGCTTGAATATATTGTTGTTGGAGGTCATTTAGATGCATGGGATAATGGAAGTGGCGCGCATGATGATGGTGCAGGATGTGTTCAAAGTATGGAGGTAATGCGAATTTTTAAGGCTATTGGATACCAACCTAAACATAGTTTACGGGTGGTGCTTTTTATGAATGAAGAAAATGGATTGAGAGGAGGAAAGGAATATGCCAAACAGGCTAAAGAGAAAAAAGAAACACATATTGCTGCAATAGAGTCTGACGCTGGTGGATTTACGCCAAGAGGATTTAGTTTTGAAGCACCAAGTTGGTTCATGAATTCTGTTAAAAATTATAAACCACTGTTATTACCCTATGATTTACATGATTTAGATGCAGTAGGAGGAGGACCTGATATTTCACCTTTAAAAGATCAAGGAGTGCCATTAGCGGAGTTAATGCCAGATTCTCAGAGATACTTTGATTATCATCATACTGCAGATGATACCTTTGATAAAGTTAATAAACGTGAACTTGAATTAGGAGCCGCGGCAATGGCAGCGTTAATTTATCTTATAGACAATACTGAGTTTCATTAAATTATTACATTTGCACCTTTCAATTATAAAATGAAATTTAAATATTTAGCCATTCTGTCTTTATTTACGTCAAGCCTTTTTACTTCTTGCTCAACTGATGTAAATGTTATAGCCGATTACAAAGAAATAGCAGTTGTATATGGTTTGCTTGATGTATCGCAGCCAATTCAATATGTAAAAATTAATAAGGCGTTTTTAGGTAAAGGCGATGCTTTCGCAATGGCTCAAGAGCCCGACTCCACCAACTTCAATCCTGCGGATATGAGCGTGATTCTTGAAAAATATAACGGAAGTAATTTAGTGAGCAGTACATTGTTGTATGATACCATTATTCAAGCACCCGAAGGTGGAAATTTTTCTAAAAAAAACAATATAATTTATGCCACCCGAGAATTGTTGGATGCAGAATTTATATATAAGTTAAAAATAGAAAATAAAAAAACTGGATATAAGGCAGCTGCTTCTACCAATTTGATAAAAGCTATTCTTTTTCCTCAAGGTGGAACAACTTTTCCTTTAGTTGGAACCGATAATAAATACTCAGCCAAATATAATTTTGAATGGACAAGCCAAAAGAATGGTAAAATATATGAAGCTACATTCAGATTTCACTACAAAGAATTCAAATTAGGAAATGATACCGCCTACAAATATGTTGATTGGGTATTAAATCCAATTTATACACCAACAACAGACGGAGGAATTATAGTTAAAAAGTCTATTGCTGGAGAAGATTTCTTTGCTTTTTTAAGTTCAATTAAATCCACTAATTTTTCTGATAATACGGTTAAAAGAATACCTTATAGAGGGCAATTACTAGTAACAGCAGCTGGCGAAGATTTTCAAATTTACAAAGATTTAAATGCTCCTTATTCAAGTAACTTTCAAGAAAAACCCGTATATTCGAACGTACAGCATGGTTTAGGTTTGTTTAATACAAGAATAACAAGCTATGGTAACCCAAGACCATTTAATTCGCAAACACTAGATGAATTTGTTAAAGGAAAATATACAGATGATATGGGTTTTATAAAACCATAGGTTAATTTGATGTCTTTTTGGCAGCCAATTTGCAATGTTAGCAGGTTGGCTGTTTTTTTTGTGCCACATTTTCACAAAATAATGTATATATCTTGCTTGGCATAGTGATTGACAAAAGGCAGGCATTAACCAATAGTAAAAATTTAAAACACAATAAAATCATGGGTAAAATAATAGGAATAGACTTAGGTACAACCAACTCTTGCGTTTCGGTAATGGAAGGTAACGAACCAGTTGTAATACCTAACAGTGAAGGCAAAAGAACTACACCATCTGTTGTAGCTTTTGTGGATAATGGTGAAAGAAAAGTAGGTGATCCTGCAAAACGTCAAGCCATTACAAATCCTACAAAAACAGTTTATTCGATTAAACGTTTTATGGGAGAATCATTCGATAAAGTGACAAATGAGGTAACTCGTGTACCTTATAAAGTTAAAAAAGGTGACAATAATACACCACGAGTTGATATTGATGGCAGACTTTACACACCACAAGAAATTTCAGCAATTATTCTTCAAAAAATGAAGAAAACAGCCGAAGATTATTTAGGAACTACCGTTACAGAGGCTGTAATTACTGTACCAGCATATTTTAATGACGCACAACGTCAGGCCACTAAGGAAGCGGGAGAAATTGCTGGATTAACAGTAAAACGAATCATCAACGAGCCAACAGCAGCTGCCTTGGCATATGGCTTAGATAAGAAACATTCAGATATGAAAATAGTGGTATTTGACTGTGGTGGTGGAACTCATGACGTTTCTGTTCTTGAATTAGGTGATGGAGTTTTTGAAGTAAAATCAACTGATGGTGATACACATTTGGGGGGTGATGATTTTGACCAAAAAATAATCGATTGGTTAGTTCAAGAGTTTAAAAATGAAAATGGCGGACTTGACATTAGCAAGGATCCTATGGCTTTGCAACGTTTAAAAGAAGCTGCCGAAAAAGCAAAAATTGAATTATCGAGCACCACATCAAGCGAAATTAATTTACCATACATTATGCCAGTTGATGGTATTCCGAAACATTTAGTAAGAACTTTAACCAGAGCCAAATTTGAGCAATTGGTTGATGATTTGGTAAAAAGAACCATTGAGCCTTGTAAATCAGCATTAAAGAATGCTGGATTATCAGTAAATGATATCAATGAAGTAATTTTAGTGGGCGGTTCAACCAGAATTCCTGCCATTCAAGAAGCAGTGGAGAAGTTCTTTGGAAAATCTCCTTCAAAAGGAGTAAATCCCGATGAAGTGGTGGCTATTGGGGCAGCAATTCAAGGTGGTGTTTTAACTGGAGAAGTAAAAGATGTATTGTTACTTGATGTTACTCCTTTAAGTTTAGGTATAGAAACCATGGGTGGTGTAATGACAAAATTAATTGAATCAAACACTACTATTCCTGCAAAAAAGAGTGAAACTTTTAGTACAGCAAGTGATAACCAACCTTCAGTTGAAATTCATATTTTGCAAGGCGAACGCCCAATGGCAAATCAAAATCGCACTATAGGAAGATTTCATTTAGATGGAATTCCACCTTCACCTAGAGGAGTGCCACAAATTGAAGTAACTTTTGATATTGATGCTAATGGAATTTTACATGTTTCTGCAAAGGATAAAGCTACTGGAAAATCACAGCAAATTAGAATAGAAGCTTCATCAGGATTAAGTGATGATGAAATTAAAAAGATGAAAGCTGAAGCTGAAGCCAATGCAGAAAGCGATCGTAAAGCAAAAGAAGAAGCAGATAAAATTAATGCGGCCGATGCATTGGTATTCCAAACCGAAAAACAATTAAAAGAGTTTGGGGATAAAATTCCTGCCGACAAAAAACAAGCCATAGAAACAAGTTTTACCGCATTAAAAGCTGCACATGCCGAAAGAAATATTACTGCTATTGATGCTGCTATGGAAAAATTGAATGCTGCATGGCAAGCCGCATCTGAAGATATGTACAAAGCAGGTGGTGAACCTGGTGCAAATAATGGAGCTGAACCTAACGCAAGTTCAGGTGCAAGTGGTGAAGCTACTGATGTTGACTTTGAAGAAGTAAAGGAAAATAAATAAATTTAGGTTGAATGTAAAAACGCCTGTAACAGCAATGCTACAGGCGTTTTTTTTTTTTTTTTATTTGTAGCCTAATTGTGCTAATTTAAAGTTGTATCGACATTTAACATTGACTATTTATTTTTAATTGGCCTTAAAAATAAATGCAATTGGAATAATTTGTATTAATTGTAAGCATTAACAATGTTAAACTCCTGTCTTTATTTAAATTGAGTAAGAACGAATTTTAATAATAAATCCTCTTTTGAATCAAACAAAAATTGGCATGCTGAATCAGAGTATTAAATTAAAATCTGACTAAATTAGATATCTAAATTGTTGTGATTGATAATTCATTTCCAATCTGTTATCAAAAAAATTAAATGTTAAATCACATTGAAATTAATTAATAAATCTCGAATTTTGAATAACATTTTGAAAAATTGTTTACTTTTAACATCATCAAAAAAGCAATATCATGAAAAAAATACTGTTACTTTCATTAATTATTTTGAACTACACTAATATTTTTGCATTTAAGGATAAGGTGCAATATGGTATAAGTTTATTCGGGGGAAGTAATGCTTCACAACTTAGTGGAGGTTCTGATTTAGCCCATGCAGGTTTTTATAAGCACAATTTTGGAACAGCTTCCTTGAATTTTCATGGTAGATATTTTGTTGACGATAAATGGAGTTTACAAACAGGTATTGGATTTACAAGTATAGGCTTTGAATTTGGTTTCGCTAAAAATTACTCTTTAATAAAGAATGATCATTTTATTAAAAGTACAGCTTCAATTAATGTTACCCAAATTCCTTTATTATTAATTTATAATTTTAAACCTGATTGTAAAAAAAAATCATGGGTAGTTGGAGCAGGATTTAATTTCATGTTCTCTGATAAAGCTGTGAATACAGTTATATATCCCGAACAATCAAAAAATGAAAGTATATACTTACCACAACTTACCAATTTTAGTCAAACTGTAACTGCTGGAAAATTTTCTACAACCAATTTGCAACTGATGGTAGGCCGCGAAAAAAAGTTCAATAAAGGCAACAGATTATCATTTAATTTTGTGTGGAATATTAGCATGGCTGGTGATATAGCCCAGTCAAAAGTAAATTATACCCTCGATGGAACTGATTACGAGCATATATTCTCCAATCAAGGACATTATGCAGGATTTAGTATTGCATATTTATTTAGCACCAAAAGCACAAGGGCAAAGGCAGAGATGCTAAAATCTTTATAGTATTATACTTTTTATTAGGGCTGTTATCATTTCGATAACAGCTTTTTTTGTGTCCGTTTGTATCAAAAGCGTACAGATTAACACGTATTAACGATGAAAATATAAAATTAACAACTTAGCGAAAAAGATTTGATATAATTTTATCGTTAAATAAGTGCTGTGATACGTTTAAATCAAATACATAAATCATATCAGGTTGGTAACAACAAAATGCAAGTATTAAAAGGCATTGATATGCACATCATGGAAGGCGAACTCGTTTCCATTATGGGATCATCAGGTTCAGGTAAATCAACTTTGTTAAACATATTGGGTTTACTCGACAATTATGATGCTGGAACTTATATGTTGAACAATATTTTAATGCAAGATTTATCGCAGACTAAAGCAGCTCAATTGCGCAATAAATTTTTAGGATTTGTTTTTCAATCCTTCAATTTATTGTCATTTAAAAATGCAATGGAGAATGTGGCATTGCCGTTATATTATCAACAAGTAAACCGAAAAACAAGAAATAAACTTGCGCTTGAATACCTAGATAGGGTGGGATTAAAAGAATGGTCCAATCATTTACCAAGCGAAATGAGTGGTGGGCAAAAACAACGTGTTGCCATTGCGCGCGCATTAATAGCAAAACCCAAAGTTATTTTCGCTGATGAGCCAACCGGAGCGCTTGACAGTGCAACTTCATTGGAGGTAATGCAGTTGTTTAAAGAAGTAAATAAAGAAGGTATCACGGTAGTTATTGTTACTCATGAAGACGACATTAGTAAAATGACCGATCGTATTATTAGATTAAAGGATGGTTTAATTGTTAATCAATAAAATTATTGCATGTTTGATATTGATAAATGGCAAGAAATTTTTGGTACGATAAGTAAAAATAAACTACGCACTTTTTTAACAGGTTTCAGTGTGGCTTGGGGAATTTTTATTTTAATTGTTCTGCTTGGTGCTGGACAAGGTTTAAGAAATGGTGCTGAATCACAATTTTTGCATGATGCTGTAAACAGTATCAATATTGAGAGTGGTATGACATCGATGCCATATAAAGGAATGAAACCAGGAAGAGAAATAGTGTTGAAAACTGAAGACTATCTTTATCTTAAAAATAATCTTGAACATATTGATAAAATTAGTGCAGCAGCTGGAATGGCAACAACCGAAATGAGCTATAAGAACCGCCATGGCTCATATATGTTGCGCTCTTGCATGCCCGACCATGATTACCTTGAAAATGCAAGTATTATTTTAGGTAGATTTATTAATGAAAATGATATCAAAGAATATCGAAAAGTTTGTGCCATAGGTTACCCCGTAAGAGATGAACTATTTAAAGATGAAAATCCAATTGATAAGTACATTAATGTAAATGGTACTGCCTATAAAGTGGTGGGCGTTTTTACCGACCCAGGCAATGGCGATTTAAATAGAATTTATGTGCCACTCACAACTTATCAAAGAGTAAGTGGTATAGGGAAAGAAGTTGGTACTATTTGGACTAATTTGCAAGAAAATTATGGAAACGAAGGAGATGCAGCTGTAACTAAAATTCGAAATTTGTTAGCTGCTCGTTATAATTTTAATCCAGCCGATTTTAACGCAGTGCGAGTTGATAACTGGGGCGAAGAATATAAACGCATTATGAGTATGCTTGATGGCGTAAAAATATTTATTTGGATAATTGGAATTTGCACACTGCTTGCTGGCATAGTTGGTGTGAGTAATATAATGATGATTATTGTAAAAGAACGCACCAACGAAATTGGAGTTAGAAAGGCGTTAGGCGCTACCCCAATTTCAATTGTAATGTTGGTAGTACAAGAAGCAGTTTTTATTACAGCTGTATCGGGTTATCTTGGTTTAGTGCTTGGTGTAGGATTATTAAATTTAATGAGTAAAAATGTGGAAGGCGATTTTTTTAAGAACCCATCAATTGATTTTAACTTAGCTATTTCGGCCACATTAATGATAATTTTCTCGGGCGCTTTAGCAGGATTTTTTCCTGCACTAAAAGCCGCTCATGTGCAACCAATTGAAGCATTAAGGTCTGAATAAAAATTAAATACTTACTACATGTTTGACAGAGACAATTGGCAGGAAATATACGCAACTATCAAAAAAAATAAGTTGCGCACATTTCTAACTTCTTTAGGGGTTGGATGGGGAATTTTTATGCTTGTTATAATGTTAGGTGCTGGCAACGGTCTAAAGAATGGAGTAATGAATGATTTTAAAGGAACTGCTACCAACAGTTTTTTTATGTGGACACAAAAAACTACCAAACCTTACAAAGGAATGAAACCAGGTAGATATTATAATTTTAATAATGGCGATGCAAAGGCTTTGTCGCAGTTAAAAGAATTGGCGGTAGTTTCACCTCAAAATCAATTAGGTGGTTGGCGTGGAGGAAATAGCGTAGTGAGAGGATTAAAAACAGGAAACTATGAAGTGAGTGGTATTTACCCCAACTTAGCTAAAATACAAATGGTGAAAATTGTTTCGGGGCGATTTTTAAATGAAAATGATATTAGAGAAAAAAGAAAAGTTTGTGTAATAGGTACAAGGGTTAAAGAAGAATTATTTAAACCAAATGAAAATCCGCTTGGTGAATACATTCGTATTAATGGTGTTTACTTTAAAGTTATTGGAACCACTGTTCCTACCTCAAGTGGCAATGAGGCAAGAAATGAAGGACAACGTATTGTGTTACCATTTACTACATTTCAAAATGCCTTTAATTATGGTGATGTTGTTGGTTGGTTTGCCATTTCTTCTGCACCCAATATTCCTGCTGCACAAGCTGAAGAAAAGGTTAGAGCCTTAATTAGAGAACGTCATAAAATTGCTCCTGATGATGAGCAAGCAATTGGACATTGGAATATGGAGGTACAATACAAAAAAATGAATGGACTTTTTGAAGGTATAAATATGTTAATATGGTTTGTAGGAATAGGTACTTTAATTGCTGGTGTTATCGGCATTAGCAATATTATGCTAATTGTGGTTAAAGAAAGAACTAAAGAAATAGGAGTGAAGCGAGCACTTGGTGCAACTCCGTTTACCATTGTTTCACAAATTATCACCGAATCGGTTTTCTTAACTGCCTTATCGGGATATTTTGGATTGGTAATAGGAATATTATTACTCGAAGCTGTAAACGCTGCTATTGGGCAAGAAGTGCCCATGTTTAACAACCCAACAGTGGATATTAATGTAGCCATTACTTCATTAATTGTGCTTATCATTAGTGGAGCTTTTGCTGGATTAATACCAGCAACCAAAGCTGTATCAGTATTGCCTGTTGAAGCTTTAAGAGCAACTTAATTGTAAAAATAAAAAACATCTTTTATGATAAAAAAAATAATCAAAATAGTTTTAGGACTCACACTTTTAGGTGTGTTTGTTTGGACATTTTATTTCTTGTTTAAAAAATCAGAAGAAGTTCCAGTAACGTTTCAAACTATAACTGCTTTTGATACTACCATAGTTAAAAAAACAGTGGCAACTGGCAGTGTTATCCCTCGTAAGGAAGTTAATATGAAAGCACAAGTTTCGGGTATCATCGAAAAAATGTATGTTGTAGCTGGGCAAGAAATAAAACAAGGTGATATTATAGCTAAAGTGAAAATTATTCCCAACATGGTTAATCTTGCCAATGCCGAAAACCGACTTAATCAAGCACAAATAAGTTTTGAAAATGCCAAAAGCGAGTATGATAGAAATGCGCTGTTATTAAGGCAAGATGTAATTGCGAAAGCAGATATTTTACCTTTTGAACTTAAATTAAAATCAAGTAAAGAGGAACTAACTGCAGCCGAAAATAATTTACAATTAATAAAAGAAGGTGTCACTAAAAGTGCTGGTAATGCTACCAATACATTAATTAGAAGCACCATATCGGGCATGGTATTAGATGTACCAATTAAAGAAGGAAGTAATGTTATTGAAAGCAACACATTCAATGAAGGTACTACAATAGCCTCGGTGGCCAACATGGGCGAAATGATTTTTGAAGGAAAAGTAGATGAGAGTGAAGTAGGAAAAATTAAACAAGGCATGCCACTCATACTTACAATTGGTGCCATTGATACTGAAAGTTTTAATGCCAACTTAGAGTATATTGCTCCAAAGGGTGTTACCGAAAACGGAGCCATACAATTTATGATTCGCGCAGCCATAAACAAATCAAAAGGAGGTTCATTTTTAAGAGCTGGCTACAGTGCAAATGCCGATATTATTTTAGATAGTAGAAACAAAGTAATGGCCTTACCCGAAATGGTTTTGCAGTTTGATAAAGATAAAACATTTGTTGAAATAGAAATTGCACAAAACAAATTTGAAAAACGATATGTAAAAACAGGACTTTCAGATGGCGTAAATATTGAAGTGTTAGATGGTATTACAAAAACCGATAAAATAAAGGTGCCTCAAATGAATGGAATGGAAGCAAAAGGATAAATTCTATTTTCACCTACACATGCAATAATATATTTTATATGGGCGTATCCTTTCTATTTTTTTGTACCTGCTTAGTATATTAATGGAACAATAAAAAATAGAAAGGTCAGGCCATCCGCTCTATCTTTTTTGCAATCGCAATGCCTACAAAAAAAGGATGCCGCTTCTGTCCTTTACGCATTAGTGGAGTGTTTTAGGAGTTTTACAATGCAAAATATATTGATATAAATCTTAATTCAATTAAAGTTTAGAATTTAAAAAAACTTGCCATGCCTAAATAGCGCGAGGGATTGAGCCATTGTTTGAGCTCTTTTTGCTGCATAGCATTTAGCTTGCGCAAAAAAGCGAGTGGCAAAAGCCCGACACTTTTTATTTTGCAAATGAAGTTGAATTAAAAATGGAATTTTGTAAATAAAAAGGGACGCGCCCAAATAAAAAAGGAGTTACATCACTGAAACTCCTTAATTAATTTAATAGAAAGTTAATTTATTTTGCGTAGTTCACAGCTCTAGTTTCGCGAATTACCGTAATTTTAATTTGACCAGGGTAAGTCATTTCTGTTTGAATTTTTTGAGAAATATCGAATGACAATTGCTCGGTTTCTTTATCAGAAATTTTCTCACTTTCAACTAAAACCCTGAGCTCACGTCCGGCTTGAATAGCGTATGTTTTAAGCACACCTGGATAAGATAAAGCCAATGCCTCTAAATCTTTTAAGCGCTTAATGTATGACTCGGCAATTTCTCTACGAGCGCCAGGACGTGCTCCACTGATGGCATCGCACACTTGAATAATAGGTGAAATAAGACTTGTCATTTCAATTTCATCATGATGGGCACCAATGGCATTGCACACTTCGGCATTTTCTTTATATTTTTCGGCCAATTTCATACCTAGAATGGCATGTGGTAATTCTGGTTCATCATCAGGCACTTTACCAATATCGTGGAGTAAGCCAGCGCGTTTTGCTAATTTTACATTAAGCCCTAATTCTGTAGCCATTATTGCGCAAAGGTTTGCAACTTCGCGTGAGTGTTGTAATAAATTTTGTCCATATGACGAACGGTATTTCATACGACCAACCATACGAATTAGTTCAGGATGCAAACCGTGAATTCCTAAATCGATAGTGGTACGTTTTCCTGTTTCTACAATTTCATCTTCAATTTGTTTTTTCACTTTTTCTACCACCTCCTCTATGCGGGCAGGGTGAATTCTTCCATCGGTTACCAATTGGTGCAAAGCTAGTCGAGCTATTTCCCTTCGAACAGGATCAAAACCACTTAAAATAATAGCCTCAGGAGTGTCATCAACAATAATTTCAATGCCTGTTGCTGCTTCTAAAGCACGTATATTGCGGCCTTCACGACCAATGATACGACCTTTAATTTCATCGTTTTCAATATTAAAAACCGAAACCGAATTTTCAACAGCATGTTCGGTTGCTACGCGTTGAATAGTTTGAATTACAATTTTCTTGGCTTCTTTATTGGCGGTTAATTTCGCCTCATCCATTGTGTCTTTGATGTGTGAAAGAGCTGCAGTTTTGGCTTCATTTTTAAGTGCTTCAACCAACTGAGCCTTCGCTTCTTCTGCTTTTAAACCTGATATAGCTTCTAATTGTTCTAACTGGCGCTTGTGTCCTTTGTCAACCTCTTGTTGTTTTTTTTGTAAAATTTCGGCTTGTAAGGCTAAATTTTCTTTTATGTTATCAATTTCTTTTTGTTTTCGTTGGTTGTCTTCAATTTTAGCATTCAACGATTGTTCTTTTTGCTTTATTTTATTTTCTCCGGCTTGAATTGCTTGGTTTTTTTCATTGATATGCGCTTCATGTTCGGCTTTGAGTTGTAAGAATTTTTCTTTGGCTTGTAAAATTTTATCTTTTTTAATTACTTCAGCTTCAGCCTCAGCATCTTTAATAATTTGAGCACTCTTGGCTTCAATTCCTTTTTTAAGTGCAGTGCTGGCTAAAAAATAGCCGACTGCTAAACCGACCACTACGCCTATGATGATGAATAGTATTTCCATTTTATTTTGAATTTATTTACTTGGTTAATTGTTTAATTATTTTAATTATTGCTTATTTTAAATGTGTAAATGTTAATTTTATTTCATAAAAAAACCCACACACTGTTCAAAAGATAAGGTTTGTATTAAACCCCAATAGTAACTATAGGGATGCTAAAGTAGTTCGAACGTCACCTGATTATCAAAAGATAATACACCTAAGTGTTGGAGCCTGGCTCTTGTTATTTTGCAGCTTTTCCCTAATTTTTTTAATTGTTGAGTTTAAAAAACGTACAATCTGAACAGCATGCGGGTATGCCGATATTACATAAATTTAATTATGTATTACACTGTATTTTACCCAGTGTTATTTCTTCAAAGAACTGTTTTATTCAAATAATTGTTTAGGTATTGCTCAGTATCTTTAAGTTGAAGTGCTATATTTTCGTAATCCTTTATTTCGGTTTGTTTACGTGCAATTTCGCTAGCAAAATTGATGATACACATAGCCAATAAATCTTGTTTATCTTTAACTGAAAAACTTTTTTCGTACAAGTCTAATCTGGCATTAATCATTTTTTCTGCTTCATTTAAATTGGCAACATCATTTGCATTTACCTTTAAAGGGTAATTTCGGCCTGCAATATTTAAATTAACTGTAATTTCAGTCATTTATGATGTTTTACAACCTTTAATTTAGCTCCACACTTTTTTTATTTACACTCAGCAATGCTATACATTTATCAATGTCCCGCACCATTTCATCAATTTGCTTATTTTGTAAATTATGATTGTCAGGTTTAACTGAGTTCATCATGTTTTTACTATTTAGCATTTCAATTTTTTCTTTTTCAAGAACTTCAATTTGATTATTTTGGTCAGATACTTGCATTTGTAAGCTATCAATTAATGCCTGCAATTTTAAATTATCTTCCAAAACCTTTTCATGCAAAAAAATCAATTTCTCAATCTTTGATTGAAGACTTGCAATGTTTAGCTTCAAATCGTTTTGCATTTATCTCAGTTCTTGTAGGGCAAATTTACTTTTATTAAAGCAAGCTTCCAAATTTTAAAATACTTTTTGTTAATATTTAGGTAAAATAGCCTTTAAATAAGCCATTTAAAATTAGAAATTTGTTCTCATGCATAGGTTGTTTTTGCTTCTGTTTTGTCAACTTTTATTTATTTGTTTAGGCGTTTTAGCCCAACCAAAGGTTAATTATCCGCAAGGCGATTTTATCAATCCGCTTGATATTCCTTTGAGTTTGGCAGGAAATTTTGGAGAACTGCGTAGTAATCATTTTCATTCGGGATTCGACTTTAGGACCAATGGTGAAGAAGGTTATTTAGTGCGTGCTGTGGCTGATGGCTATGTTTCACGAATTAAAGTTTCGGCCTATGGTTATGGAAATGCCCTTTATATCACTCATCAAAATGGATATGTTTCTGTGTATGGACATTTGCAGCGTTACGACAGCACCATTTCCAATTATTTAAAGGCAAAACAATACGAATTAGAATCTTTTGAAGTTGATTTGTTTCCTAATAAAAATGAAATTACGGTAAATCAAGGGCAACTGATAGCCTTATCCGGAAATACGGGTGGGAGCGAAGGTCCACACCTGCATTTTGAAATTCGAGACGAAAAAACAGAAGAAATTATTAACCCTTATTTTTTTGGATTTGATATTGAAGATACTATAGCGCCAAGCATTGAAGGTGTGGCGATTTATTCATTAGATGAGAACTCAACTGTGAATGGATGTAATTGTACCAAGTATTTGGAAGTAAAGAAAACTGGAAAAAACAGCTATGAGCTACCTGAAAAAATAGAAATTACTGGTAAAATAGGGTTGGGTTTAATTACTTTTGACGTTGAAAATGGAAGTGCTAATAAAAATGGAACGTATGGCTATTTATTAAAAGTTGATTCACAACAAGTATTTAAGTACAGTTGCAACAAATTTGCCTTTGATCAAACACGATATATTAATGCTCATATTGATTATGCAAAGATGAAAAAAAATAAAAATCGTTATCAAAGATGTTACGTATTGCCCGGAAATAAAATTAAACATTATGAAACAAACCCTCAAAAAGGGAATATTGAATTTGGTGATACTTTGGAGCATACCTTATCAATTGTGGCATTTGATTTTAAACAAAATTTGAGCAGCATTCAAATAAAATGTAAAAGTAAAATTGCGCCAAAAAACAATGCTAAAAAAGCCACAAAAAACACATTTTATTGGGATAAAACCAATGATTTCAAAAAGGAAGATTTTGCAATTGAGCTCCCCATGAATGCTTTGTATGAGGATGTTGAATTTAAATACAGCAAAAATACTTCAAATGGAAAAATTTTGTCAGATATTCATCATGTTTTGAGTAATGAAGTGCCAGTGCACCAAGCCTTTAATTTAAGAATAAAACCCAAAGAGAAGGCTATCAAAAACAAAGATAAACTTCTTATTGTAAGTTTAGATGAGGAAGGAAACCCAATTAGTGAAGGTGGAAATTATGAAAATGGATTTGTGGTAACCAATACACGAAACTTTGGTAATTTTGCTGTAATGATGGATACCACAGCACCAACAGTTAAGTTTATTAATTTTGACAAGGAGAAATTAAGTTTCAAAAATGAAAGTATAATTATAAAAATTGCTGATAATTTATCAGGCATAAAAAGCTATAGAGGAACTATTGATGGGCACTGGGTGTTGATGACACATGATAATAAAGAAAAAACACTTACTTATTTTTTCGATGAAAAACTTGCAAAATCAAATGAAGAACATATTTTTGCAATTACTGTAAGTGATAAAAAAGGAAACACCAAAAAACTCAATATTAAGTTTAAATATTAATTTATGCCTTTAAGTGCCTATGCTATTACCTATCCTGATTTTGGTGAAAATGGACTTTACACATTTATAACAAAAAGTGGCATTCATTATGAAGTTATGTTTGGCCGCAGAGAAAGCAATCCACTGCATGTAACTGTCGTTTTTGGGGTAATAAATGATGAGTTTGATGGTGAGGAATACAGTGAAACTAAACAGCATGATCAATATAGAGTGATGTCAACTGTGGTTAAAATTGTAAAGCATTATATTGAGAGTAAACCACACTTAAAATTGGTAGAATTTTCGGGCGTGTCTCGCGATGGCGAAAGTGAGAAAAATAGTAATATCAGAATTAGATTTTTTAGTCGTTATTTGAAGTCAATTTTTGATAATACTTGGCGATTTGACACCATGGATAACAAAATTATTGCCCAAAAAAAAATTTAATTAAATTGAATTGAATAATCATATTTAGTTTATATTTACAAAAAAACATTTAATACTATTGGAGCGTACATAGAAATAACTATTTCTAATTATTGCATCTTAACCTTAATTAAACTTTATATTTTGAGAAAATTTAAATTTTTTTGTACCCTAATTTGTGTATTATTTTTTGGCAAAATATTTTCTCAAAATATACCTGAACCTGATTTTTCTTCAAGACCATACGTATTAGCGGCTGATAATACACTTAAGAATCTTGAAAGAGTGGAAGCGCAAGGAGAAGTAAAAATAGCAGGCGTTGGTAAATTTGATATGTTTTACACTGTATTTCAACCTAAATCGGATGTTCGTTTTTCAAAGGGTGCTTTACCTATGTTTATCATTAAAATCGAAGGAAATTTAGACCCAGCAGACGTGATTTCTATATCCATAGCTAAAGTAAAAAAAGACCGCAGAAAGTTTCAATTGAGTAGTTATAAAATCGGACAAGCTCGTGATATAAGTGACACTTACTTAAAGTTGGAATTTAAGAAAATAAAAGAATCCATATTTGAAATAATTTTACCTGATGGGATAAAGCCAGGTGAATATGCATTTATGCCAATTGAAGCCACAGATAACCAAAATAATTCAACCAATAAAGTTAAATTAATGTGTTTTGCGATTGATTGATTTAATTCAATTAATGGTGATATTGTTTAACTAAAAGCTTTAGTAAAAGAGAAGTGGTAATTTTGCCTGCTTGCTTTGTTTAATGTATTATAAATATTAATTTTTCGCTTTCTTTTCCTCGTTTTCCTTACAAACTTTGCACAATCTTTTTTCTTGGTCTTTGGCTTCATTTTCCTTCACTTTTTTTACTTCATATTTACATTTCTCAAGCTCCTTGCATAATTCTTCATAATGGTATATTTGACTTTTAATATCAGTGCAAATAAAAACGTTTTTTTGTGCAGGAATGGTAAAGCACATAAAAAGGAAGGCGAATACAAATATCGAAAATTTCATTTATGAATCTTTTTAGTATTCCAAAAGTAAACATTTTGCTTTGTATTTATTAAATCTTGATAATTATTTTTCTAAATTAAACTTATAATCATCTTTAGAAGTATGAAGTTGAGTAGTTTTCTTAAAAATGAATTTATGTTAAATCAGTAACTTTGTGTCATGAATGGAATTTTTACGACAGCTTATGCTGCACCTATAAGTTATTATAAATTATTGTTGCAATGCAACACCCAACTACTTGAATTAAATGAACATTTTATAAAACAAACCATTAGAAATCGTTGTGAAATTGCAACTTCAAATGGCAAATTAATTTTAACAGTTCCATTAAGCCAAAGAAAAAATAATATGATAGTAAAAGATGTTTGTGTAAGTTATCAAAATAATTGGCAAAGACAACACATAAAATCATTAGAAACAGCCTATCAATCATCACCATTTTTTGAATTTTTCTTTGACGACTTAAAATTAGCCTATCAATTTCAACCAAAATTTTTGACAGATTGGAATTATTCAATTCATCAAATGATATTGAATTGGTTAAAACTTAAAATCGAATTTGTTCAAACTGATTCCTACCATAAGGTGTATGAAAACACAATTGATTTTAGGAAGAATGAATGGTCAAATTATGAAACATTAAACTATCATCAAGTATTTGAGAGTAAACATGGGTTTATAAGTCACCTAAGTATTTATGATTTAATTTTTAATTGCGGTAATCAAGCATTATCACATCTTAAATAAGCATAAATTAATCAAACCCGGCTAACTTTGAAGATTCTTTGGAGTTTTTTAAAAAATCTTCAAAAAGTAAATGAATGATACCATCAGATAATCCTATTTGAGGCACCATAATTTTATCAATATTGGCGTGTTTCATTACAAATAAAAATATTTCCGTAGCGGGAATGATGACATCAGCTCTATCGGGGTTTAATCCCAAAATGGTAATTCTTTCTTCTAATGTATACACACTTAATTGCGTATGAATTTCTTTGAGCTTTGTGAGTGAAATTTGACGTTCATCCTTTTTCTTAGCTAAGTTTACCAATTTATTTATATTTCCTCCAGAGCCAATTCCACCAATGTTGGCAAATTTTCCAGTTACTTTATTAATCCATACTTTTAAGTCGTTCCATTCACTTTTCGAAATTTTATTTTGTAATATTCGAATTGTTCCAATGTTGAATGAAATTGAATCTATAATCTTACCTTCATTAAATAAAGTAAGTTCTGTGCTTCCTCCTCCAACATCAATATAAAGGTAAGGTCGCTTAACTGATAATTGTTCGGCAATATGATTTGAATAAATAATTTCGGCTTCTTTTTTGCCGTCAATAATTTCCAGTTTAATACCAGATTCATTAAAAATACGGTTTACGATATGATCGCTATTGAGAGCTTCTCTCATTGCAGATGTTGCACAAGCTCGGTATGAAATAACATCATGAACTGAAATTAAATGTTTAAAAGCGATCATCGTATCCACTAGTTTATCCTCTTTAACTTTTGTGATATATTGATTGCTAAAGGCATCTTCACCTAAGCGAATGGGTACGCGAATTAAACTGGCTTTTTTAAAAACAGTTTCTCCATCTGGTTTTTGAAAAACATTACAAAAAAGCAATCTCACTGCATTTGATCCAACATCTATTGCTGCAAATCTCATAGTAATAAATTATTACTTCAAAGTTAATTTAAATATGATAGTAAATAAAATAGTGTTGATTACTTTTAATAAGTGATATAAAACTAATTTTCTTCAGTTTCATTTTTTGGGCGTCCAATGGTCTCAAAAATTGATGTTACAATAGACAATATTATTCCAAATAAAAAGGCCCACCAAAAACCATTTACTTTAAAGCCATCAACTATATAGCTCGCAAATAAAATTATAAAAGCGTTTATGAAAATTAAAAATAACCCAAGCGAAATTACAGTGATTGGAATCGTGAGCACAATCATTACAGGTTTAACAATGGCATTCAAAAAAGCTAAGGTAGCAGCTAAAATTATTGCAGTAACTGGACCATCTAATTCAACTCCAGGAAGTATATTTGCAGTTACAAGGATTGCAAGCGTGGATATAACAATTTTAAAAATAAAATTCATTTTTGTAATATTGATTTCTCAAAGATACACTGAAAACAATAATCTAAATTAATAATGATGAAAAAATATTTTATTATACTTATATATATAGGTAATTTAACTATTACTAAGGCTGATGAAGGAATGTGGCTCCCTATATTACTTAAAAGCTTAAATGAAACCGATATGCAAAGCAAAGGTTGTAAACTGAGTGCTGATGATATATATAATGTAAATAAAACATCATTAAAGGATGGAATTGTACATTTTAATGGAGGTTGTACTGGCGAAATAATATCCAAAGAAGGTTTATTAATTACAAATCACCATTGTGGCTACAGCCAAATTCAACAACATTCTACAGTTGAAAAAGATTATTTAACGGATGGATTTTGGGCTAAAAATAAACAAGAGGAATTACCAAACCCAGGATTATATGTAACTTTTATTATTAGTATGAAAGATGTGACTGAAGAAGTTTTGGCTTCAATAGGAAATCAAATGACAGAATCATCTCGTGAAAAAGCGATTCAAGAAAAAATTAAGTCAATTGAAAGTAAAGCTAAAGAAGGAAGTGAATATGGTGCAACTGTTAAATCATTTTATAATGGTAATCAATATTTTTTGTTTATGACTGAAACTTTCAACGATATAAGATTAGTTGGTGCTCCACCTTCAAACATAGCGAAATTTGGAAGTGATACCGATAATTGGATGTGGCCAAGGCATACAGGTGATTTCTCACTTTTCAGAATTTATGCAAATAAAGACAACAAACCTGCTCCTTATAATAAGGACAATGTTCCTTTTAAGCCACGATATCATTTTACAATTTCTTTGAGTGATATTAAAGAAGGTGACTTCACTATGGTTTATGGTTTTCCGGGACGCACTACTGAATATTTATCATCTTATGCTGTTAGGATGATTAAGGAAGTAGCAAATCCAGTTAAAATAAAACTGCGTGAAAAAAAACTAGAAATCATTGATGGTTTTATGAGAAACAATGACACCATCAGAATTAAATACGCTGCAAAGTATTATAGTGTTGCCAACGCATATAAAAAATGGCAGGGAGAGAATAAGGGTATTGAAAGGTTACAGGTAATTTCTAAAAAGGAAAATGAAGAAAAAGAGTTTTTAAAAAATGCGATTTACCAAAATAATGTTGAAGCATCAACTGTTTTGGTGGATATGGAAATGAGCTACGAAAAATATAAACACTTTAATAAGTTGAAGGATTATTATAATGAATCATTTAAGGCATCAGAGCTTGTTAGTTTTGTCTTGGCTCTTAAAACCAATATCGAAAAAATTAAATCCTTTAATACTGACAACTTAAAGCAAAAGGAAGAAATCGAAAAGCTTAAAAAATCTTTTGTCAATTTTAATAAGAACTATGATAAAAGAGTTGATCAAGAAGTATTTGCTGGCTTAATGAAAATTTATTATGATGACCTTGATTCAATTATGCCAAAAGACTTATTTAGTGATCTAAAAAATAAATACAAATCAAATCATGATTTATGGGCTGCAGCATTATATCAAAAATCAATATTCAATAATCCGATAAAAACAGATAAAATATTAAATGACTTGCCTTCAAAAATTGAAAAATTAGAAAATGATGTTATGTTTAAATTAGTTGAAAAATTTTATAACTATTACACCGTTGCAGTGCAACCTCAATTTTTAAAATTAGATACTGCTATTCAAATGCTGAACAGAAAATATATGGGATACCAATTAAAACTAAACAACACTAAAAGGTTTTATCCAGATGCAAATGGAACTTTGAGAGTAGCTTATGGAAAAGTAAGTAGTTATATACCTGCTGATGGAATAGAATACAAAGCATATACAACATTAGATGGTGCAATTGAAAAAGAAAATCCTGCACTTGATGAATTTAATATTCACCCCAAATTAAAATCGTTATACGCTCAAAGAAATTATGGAAGATATGCTGATGCAGATGGAAATATGCGTATTGCATTTATTGCAACTAATCATACCACAGGAGGAAATTCAGGAAGTCCTGTGATTAATGCAAATGGCGAATTGATAGGTATTAATTTTGACAGAAACTGGGAAGGTACAGTTAGTGATATAAAGTATGACCCATCATTAGTGAGAAATATTTTTGTTGACATGCATTACACATTATTTATAATTGACAAATTTGCTGAAGCAAAAAATTTGATTGATGAAATGTCCATTAAAAATTAAAATTTAGCCACTTTAAAAATATTTGTATCCTATTTTTTGGAATGTTATTAACAATGCCTTTAAATGGAATTTTATAAAAATACTTTTTGAATACACTTGTAAAAAACTTCTCTATCACAAGTACAGCAATACTTTCATAGTGCTATACAATTTTACAATTTAAAACTGCTATCAAATTAAGTGCTTTTATTTTGAGCTAATAGAACATAAATTTTAGAATTTGTTTTTCTCTTTGAATATTCAGAATGATAAAAAAAATAATTTCTAAAAAAATGATGAAAACACTGTAGCGAGAGCGTTTCAAAGCAATTCGTTTACAATTTATTTTAGAAATAAAATGCCAAAACAAAAAAGCATGATTTAATATTCAGAAAAAAAATAAAACATTTTTAATGTAAAATAAAATTTCATTCGAATGTTATTTATTTTATTCTGTTATGTCTGTAACTATTGAAAATAAAGGATCCTATGACACATGCATAATAAATTATTTTCTCTTCAATGTAAATAATCTACAATGTAATTTCAATTATTCAAGGAAACTAACATTGTGCTGTTAATAAAATACTCTCATATTTTTTTTGTAATATTCAACAAATGTTTTCCTTTGTATCAAATAATTAATGGATTAATTAAAAACAAAAAAACATGGCAACAAAACCAGCAGCAAAAAAAGCAGCCCCTAAAAAGGCAGCAGCAAAAAAAGCAGCTCCTAAAAAAGCAGCAGCAAAAAAAGCAGCTCCTAAAAAAGCAGCAGCAAAAAAGGCAGCACCTAAAAAAGCAGCTCCTAAAAAAGCAGCAGCAAAAAAGGCAGCTCCTAAAAAAGCAGCAGCAAAAAAAGCAGCTCCTAAAAAAGCAGCAGCTAAAAAAGCAGCTCCTAAGAAAAAATAAGCTGAAAAGTTTATTGATGAAAAAAATCTCTCCATTGGAGAGATTTTTTTTTGCCCATAATTTTATAATCGAAATAATATTGTCTCCATTAAGTGTAGTTTTTTTACTATAATTAAATGTGATATTTGAAATATTCATTAATTATCAAGTATAATTTTTATCTTATAAATTACTTATGTTACCATTTTTAATTTTAATTTTACAGCATCATGACAAAACATATTCTCATTATAGTTGGTACTAGACCTAATTTTATTAAAGTAACACAGTTTAAAAAGGAAGCAAAGGCTTTCTCTAATTTAAGTATTAAGATTGCGCATACAGGACAACATTTTGATTCTAAAATGGCTGATGTTTTTTTTGAACAATTTAATTTAATACCTGATGTGTTTTTTAATATAAAACCAGCCTCTGCAAATAGCCAAATGGCTGAAATAATGATAAAATTAGAAGCTGAAATTATAGCCAATAAACCCGATTTAATTGTTGTGGTAGGAGATGTAAATTCAACTTTTGCAGCAGCGATTACTGCCAACAAAATGGGCGTAAAAATTGCTCACTTAGAAAGTGGTCTACGCAGTTATGATAGAACAATGCCCGAAGAACACAATAGAGTTTTAACTGATGACATTACTGATTATTTTTTTGTAACCGAACAAAGTGGCTATGATAACTTAATAAATGAAAAGAAGAATAAAGACCACATTTATTTCGTTGGAAATACAATGATTGATACTTTGGTAGCATTTCAAAAGGAAATTGATGCAACTCAAGTTTTGGATGAATTAAAAATTCAACCACATAAATTTATTCTAATGACGATGCACCGTCCCGCTACTGTTGACGATGAAGAAGGATTAAACAAATTGGCGACCTTAATAAAAAGCTTAGGTTCTAATTTCAAAATTGTTTTTCCAATTCATCCTCGAACATTAAAAAACATTGACCGATTTGGATTGACTCCTAATTTTAAAAACAACCCAAACTTAATTTTAACTGAACCATTAGATTATTTTTCATTTCAAAAGCTGGTTAAAGAAGCAAAACTAATCCTTACCGACAGTGGTGGAATCCAAGAGGAATCAACATTTTTACAAGTTCCTTGTTTAACCTTACGACCAAATACTGAAAGGCCAATTACCGTTACTTTGGGATCTAATGAATTGGTTCCATTTAATACTGAAATTATTTTAAATAAAGTAAATGAGATAATTAATGGACATGCTAAAAAGGGAGAAATTCCTCCTTTCTGGGATGGGAAAACCACACAAAGAATTCTTAAGATAATTGATAATCTTTTAAATTAATGATGCTTCCTAAATATATTAAAGTTGTATTAGGACCATTATTATTTATCATCACCCTTTTAGTTTTCCATAAGTTTAATCACTTGCAAGAAGGTAAAATGGCGGCTGTTGCTGTGTGGGTAGCAACTTGGTGGTTAACAGAAGCTGTTGAATTACCAATCACTAGTTTAATTCCTTTCATCTTAATTCCTGTTTTAGGAATTGCCGATGCAAAAACTATTGCTTCACAATACATGGATCAAGTTATATTTCTTTTTATGGGCGGATTTATGTTAAGTTATGCGCTCGAAAAATGTAATTTGCACAGCAGATTGGCCTTATTAATATTATCAAAAGTTGGAAACAGTCCGCATAATATTTTAGCAGGAATTATGTTTGTCGCTTTTTTTATAAGCATGTGGATGAGCAACACCGCCACTGTAATGATGTTATATGCAGCAGTTGCTGCAATTATTATCAAATTAAAAGAAAATAAAATTCAGCAACACGAACTTGGCAGTGCGCTAATGATTGGTTTGGCATACGCTGCATCAATAGGAGGGATGGCAACATTAGTGGGTACTCCTACAAACATGATTTTTTATAGTTTTTATAACACCCATTTCAAAAACCAAAATGAAATAGTTTTTTCAACTTGGTTTGTCCTTGCTTTCCCAATTGCTTTGATTTTAGTAATATTTACTTACCTAATCATTCGTAATCACTTTAAATTAAAACATATTAAAATTGATTTGCAAAAAAATTATTTTATTCATCAATATCAAAAATTAGGAGGCCTAAATCGTGATGAAATGATCGTGGGAACAATATTTATTATAACTGCATTACTTTGGTTTTCAAGAAGTGATATTGCCATTGGTGAATTTAAATTCAATGGATGGAGCAATTTTTTTAAACCAAAAGATTTTATTCAGGATAGCACCATTGCTGTGCTTATGGCTTCATTATTATTTTTTATTCCAGCTGCCAAAAACAAAAAAGAGAACTTATTGACCTGGGATGATTGTAAAAAATTGCCCTTGGGAATTATGTTACTTTTTGGTAGTGGCTTTGCCTTGGCCAAGGGCTTTGAAAGCTCAGGTTTAAGCAATTTACTCGCAGGAAGTTTACAAATATTAAATTCAAATCACTTATTCGTTATTATAATTCTTATTTGTATTGTAATCACTTTCATAAGTGAATTTGCTTCTAATGTGGCTAGCATTCAACTAGCTTTACCAATTTTACTAGCACTTACTATTTCACTTAAATTGCAAGCAGGCACATTAATGATTCCAGCCACCCTAGCAGCATCTCTAGGCTTTATGTTACCAGTGGCCACTGCGCCAAACACCATTGTTTATGGAAGTGGATATATAAAAGTTAAAGATATGTATCGCATTGGTCTTTGGATTAATTTAGCTGGTATTATTATCATTGCATTAATATGCTACTTTTTTTCACCTTTAATTTTTGGTATATGAAATAAAAAATGATGAATATTGATTTATTTGAATTGGCCATAAAAATTAAATCCCAAGCACAAATTAAACTGCCTGGTATTGAATCTCATAAAGTAATGCTTCCTGAAGGCAGGTCTATGCCTAACGACTATCTTGATAAAATTGAAAATTATAAACAAAGTGCGGTTTTTGCCCTTCTATTTAATGAACATAATAATATCAATTTGTTGCTCACTCAGCGTCATCAATATATTGGAAAGCACAGTGGTCAAATAAGTTTTCCTGGAGGAAAAAAAGAATCCGAAGATGAAACGTTATTAACCACAGCTTACAGAGAAACTTATGAAGAAATAGGCGTCAAAAAAAATGATATTCATTTCATCACCCATCTATCTCCTTTGTATATACCAGTTAGCAATTTTTTAGTTCAACCATTTTTAGGTTACTTAAATAATTTACCTGAATTATTGCTTAACGAAAGAGAAGTGAAAAACATTGTTAAATTTCCTTTGAATCAAATTAATGATCCCACCATTATTAAGCAAATAAATATTGAGGCATCTTCAGGTTTGCATTTGACAGTTCCTGCGTTTGAAATTAATGGTAATATTATTTGGGGAGCTACGGCCATGATGCTTAAAGAAATTGGGGATTTAATAAAAAATTTTGAAGACTAATTATTAGTACTTTTGTCACTCTTTTCTAAAAAATATTAAATGAATATATTATTCGCATACCTAAAAAAATATTGGCAACTACTTGTACTAGCTCTATTTTTAGCTGCCATAAACCAAATATTTTCCCTTCTCGATCCTTGGATATTTAGGAAAATAATTGATGAGTATGTAACTAAATTCAGTGAAAAAACACATGATGAATTTATAGAAGGTGCTGGCCTTTTAATACTCGCTGCCATGGGTGTAGCAATGGTTTCTCGAATAGCTAAAAATTTTCAAGATTATTATGTGAACGTCATTGTTCAACGACTTGGAGCTCAAATCTATTCTGATGGTTTAAAACACTCTCTTGAATTACCCTACACCGTTTTTGAAGACCAAAGAAGTGGCGAAACGTTAGGAAAATTGCAAAAAGTACGAACTGATGTCGAAAAGTTAATTACCGCAATGGTAAATGTGTTGTTTACCTCCATAGTTGGAATTATTTTTGTAGTAGTTTATGCCATTAATGTATATTGGGTTATTGCACCTGTTTATTTTTTAACCATCCCTGTACTTGGTATTTTAAGCTCAGTACTAAGTAAAAGGATTAAAATAATTCAGAAAAAAATAGTCGGTGAAACAACTGCACTTGCAGGTTCTACAACCGAATCTCTAAGAAATATTGAATTAGTAAAAAGTTTGGGTTTATCGCAGCAAGAAATAAATAGACTCAATAACACAACTGAAAAAATATTGAAATTAGAATTGAAAAAAGTTAGATATATAAGAAGTTTGAGTTTTGTGCAAGGAACATTTGTGAACCTACTTCGAAATGCTATTTTATTCATGATGCTTTATTTAATTTATGCACAAAAGATTACTGTAGGTGAGTTCTTCTCTTTATTTATTTACTCATTTTTTATTTTTGGACCACTTCAAGAATTAGGAAATATTATTAATATATATCGTGAAACAGAAGTGTCATTAAATAATTTTAAAGAAATAATTGAAACGCCAGTTGAAGTTAAACCTAATTCTCCAGTAAAAATTGATGCCCTAAAATCTTTAGAATTTCAATCAGTTTCATTCAAGCATTTGAGCTCTTCTACTAATGCACTAAATGAAATTAATTTTAATGTGAATAAAGGTGAAACAATTGCTTTTGTGGGTCCTTCAGGAAGTGGAAAAACTACCTTAGTAAAACTTTTAGTAGGGTTATACACTCCAAAAAGTGGTAAAATTTTATACAACAACCACCCTAATATTGATATCGATTTTGATCAATTAAGAGAGCACATTGGTTTTGTTACTCAAGACACACAATTGTTTTCGGGAACCATTCGTGAAAACTTACTTTTTGTTAAACCTGAAGCCAGCGATAAAGAATGTTATGAAGTGCTCGAAAAGGCTGCTGCACAAAATCTTTTGCAAAGGGCTGATAAAGGTCTCGATACGATTATAGGGGAGGGAGGTGTAAAAGTTTCAGGTGGTGAAAAACAAAGACTTTCAATCGCACGAGCATTATTAAGAAGACCCGATGTAATCGTTTTCGATGAAGCAACATCAGCTCTTGATTCCATAACTGAAGAAGAAATAAGCAGAACTATTAGAGATGTGAGTGCCAAAAAAGAACATATCACGGTGCTTATCGCACACCGATTGTCCACCATTATGCATGCCAATAAAATTGTAGTACTCGAAAAAGGTAGTATTGTTGAAAGCGGAACACATGATGAATTGTTACATCTTAAAGGTTTATATTTTGCAATGTGGCGCCAACAAATTGGAGAGCGAAAAGGTGTTTAAGTTTTTTAACTTTAAAGCATTTACCATTGCCTTACTTTTGTAAAAAAAAAATCAAATGCCTTTAAGCGAGTTTTCATATAGTGAGTTTGTATTGTTTGTGTATTTGTGTATGGCTAATGTCGATAATGATCTTAGTCTTCACGAAATTGAAGTTCTTTTCGATAAAATGGATTTGGAGCATTTTAGTTCATCAAGTCAAAATGAATTATTAGTAGGTCAAGTATATAAAAAGTACATGACTATTCCTCAAGGAAAGCGGGTTGAGGCTATAAAAAAAGTTGCGCCCAAATTTCTAGCAGAAAAACAAAATGGATTACAATTGTTGCAAAATCTTTTTCAAATTATGAAGGCTGATGGGGAAATAAAATCTTCTGAAAAAAATCTGTTTGAAGAAATTGAGCGTGTGGTGAATGAGCTGCATTAGCAAATACCAAAAGACTTTTCCTTATAATAAATATTTGTAAAAACTTTACAAGCTGATCATTATGTTCTTTTCAAGTTTTTTAATTAAAAATTTTAATTCACATTAAATTCAAACCCAGAAATATCCCCTTTCCAACTTTCCAACTTCCCCTTTCAACTTTCCAACTTTCAACTTTCCCCTTTCAACTTTCAACTTTCCCCTTTACAACTTTCCCCTTTACAACTTTCCCCTTTCAACTTTCCAACTTTCAACTTTCCCCTTTCCAACTTTCCACTTTCAACTTTCAACTTTCCCCTTTCCAACTTTCCACTTTCAACTTTCAACTTTCAACTTTCCAACTTTCAACTTTCCCCTTTACAACTTTCCCCTTTCAACTTTCCAACTTTCAACTTTCCCCTTTCAACTTTCCAACTTTCAACTTTCCCCTTTCAACTTTCTAACTTTCAACTTTCCACTTTCCAACTTTCCAACTTTCAACTTTCCCCTTTCAACTTTCTAACTTTCCCCTTTCCAACTTTCAACTTTCCCCTTTCCAACTTTCCACTTTCAACTTTCAACTTTCCCCTTTCCATCTTTCCCCTTTCCAACTTTCAACTTTCCAACTTTCCAACTTTCAACTTTACAACTTTCCCCTTTCCCCTTTCAACTTTCCAACTTTCCAACTTTCCAACTTTCCAACTTTCAACTTTACAACTTTCCCCTTTCAACATTCAACTTTCCCCTTTCCAACTTTCAACTTTCCCCTTTCAACTTTCTAACTTTCAACTTTCTAACTTTCTAACTTTCAACTTTCCAACTTTCAACTTTCAACTTTCATCTCCTCCCTTAATTGTTTAGATGTTTTCCTGCTACCATCATGGCTCCAGCCGGGTGGCATAAATACATATTTCAACTTGGTTGCAAATGGTAAATCCCTTTTTAAATCATCAGCAATATTGAGCCACTCATGAAAAACAATATCAACCGGATGGTTTGGTCTTTCAATATTTTTAGTCAATCCAAAACGAATTTCTTCGTTTTTTAAATCATCTTCAGACGCAAAGGTGCCAAATATTTTATCCCAAATAATAAACACCATTCCCATGTTTTTATCTAAAAATAAAGTATTGCTTGCGTGATGCACTCTGTGATGCGAAGGGGTTGCCATAAAGTACTCTAAGAAACCTAATTTTTTAACATACTGAGTGTGTATTAATATACCATAAATTTGAGTTGCACTATACATAAACATAATATCTAATGGCTTAAACCCAAATAAAGCCAATGGAATAAAATACACAAATCTATATAATGGTTGAAAAACAGATGACCTAAAGCCAGTCGTTAAATTATACTTTTCAGAAGAATGATGCGTCACGTGTACAGCCCAAAAAAAGCGACAATAATGATCCACCCTATGTTCAAAATAAAATGCTATATCTTGAAAAACTAATAATAAAGCCCAATACAAATATGGATTTTCAAAACTTATAAAATGAAACTGAAAAAAGTAAGCTAGAAATCCTAAGCAAAATGTTCGAATCAGTAATTCTAGTCCAAAGTTTAAACTTGTCAAATATACATTCGTAAGCGTATCCTTTACTGTATATAAATGTTTATGATGTATAGAGCTCATCATCATCTCCAACCCAATTAAAACTGCATATAAAGGAGTGGAAATGAGTAATAGTAATGTTTGTTTATAATCTTCCATTGGGTATTAAAATTCACAAAAATAAAAAGCATATTTTAATTTGCAGAATAATTGAGTAATAAAAGTTAATTTTGCGGGCTATGAACCTCCTTTTACATTATATACTTAAAGCAATATATTACGTCACAGCCCAATTATATTATGCAAAAATTTCTGTATTAAATCTCGAAAAAGTACCAGTTAATAAGCCTTTATTAATAGCAATAAATCACAGCAATGCCTTTTGGGATGGGGTAATGATTGGTTTACATACTAAACAAGCGGTTTGGTTTTTGGCCAGAGGCGATGTGTTTAAAAAACCAATAGCCGCAAAAATTTTAAATGCCATTGGAATTGCGCCTATATATCGTATGCAAGAAGGATTTGAAAATATTGAGAAAAATAAAGAAGTATTTAATAGATGTTACCAATTGCTCAACAATAACGCAAGTATTGCTATTTTCCCTGAAGGAAATTGCGAACGCGAAAGTAAATTACGTCCCTTAAAAAAAGGCACAGCACGCATTGCTCATGGGGCACTTCAAAGTTTTACATCAAGCAAAGAACTTTTTGTAACTTGTGTGGGATTAAATTATGATGATCCTGATTCATTAAACAGTGAAGTACTAATCAATTTTAATCAACCTTTAAAAGTAAATGACTATTTTGATGCATCAAAAATACTTGATTCACAAGCTGCAATGCGCTTTACCAAAGATGTAGAAAATGCATTGAATGAAGCCATGTATAACATTCACGACCATAATAATCATGTGTTCTTCCATTTTGTAAAGCGTAATTTCCTTTACCTACTTATAGCAAAAAGCAAAAGTGCTTTAGTGGAATTCGAAAAATTGAAAGCTTTTAGTCATAAAATAAATACGCAGAATGATTTGCTAAACAGCTGTAAGCCAGCTGTTATTGAATATATTGAAGAATTATCCAAACATAAACTTCGCGAAAAATATATTAAACAGAATTTAGTTCAACATAAATTTATCTCAAATTACATTACATTTTTGTTTTTATTAATTCCTTCAATACCTGCATTGCTATTTAACTCATGGCCCTATATGGTAGCTAATAAAATAGCAACAAAAACTGTAAAAAAGCGCGAGTTTTACAGCTCTGTAAATATTGGTGCGGCTGGTGCCTTGCATTTTGTATGGTATCTCATTTTGCTACTTATTTTTACTTTAACTATATCATTATTAAAGGCGTTCATGTTAGTCTTGGCATTGCATTTTAGTGGGGTTTTAGCTTTACATTTAGCAACTTATTTCCGAGCCATTAAAGCACATATCAAAATAGCCAAATTAACCAAAAGCGAAAAAGAAATTATTTTACAAAAACGTATGGCCTGTGTACAAGCTATTCAAAAATTTACTGAACAATGAAAATGAAATTAGAAAAAGATGTTCAGATAAAAAACAAAAGAGCCTCTTTTGAATTTACACTTATGGACCGCTATGATTGCGGACTTCAACTCATGGGCTCCGAAATAAAGTCTATTCGTCAAGGTAAAGCCTCTATTACAGAAGCTTATTGTTTTGTACATAACAATGAAGTATGGGTAAAAAACATGAACATTTCTGAATATAAGGAAGCAAGCCTTAATAATCATGCACCCAAACGCGAACGAAAACTGTTACTAAAAAAAAACGAAATCACTAAAATTATTTCTAAATTAAAAAATAAAGGATTTACGCTAATTCCTACCTTGTTGTTCATTAACGAAAATGGCTTCGCTAAATTGCAAATACACATCGCAAAAGGCAAAAAACTTTATGATAAAAGAGAATCTTTAAAAACAAAAGATGCAACGCGTGAAATGGCACGTAAAATGAAATAGAATAGCATTTTAATTTTGGCGTTCCCCTGCTGAAGCAGGGGCCAGGCTGTATGTTCTATTTTTTTGGCATAAGCCAAAAAAGATGCCACGCCCATCCTTAACGCATGAGCCAATTTAATCATATTAGCTTACCTATCCCACTAAAAAAGTACAACTAATTATTTTTTTATTTTTAAACCCTGATTGCGCAATAACGATAGTTCATCATCAAAATTTTGCAATAATATCAAGTGCTCACAAACTGTTTTGGACTGTAAGAATGGTGAGCTATTTTGAAATTCAAAACGGGAGTTAATGCTTGAGATTGAAGCAAAATAAAGTTGAGAGATTTCTCATGTGAAATTTGTGTTATGAGTATTCGCCTAAAAAGTAATACCAATTGCATTTATTTTTTAGTCCAAATAAACCATAAATATGCAATTGTTTATGCCGATACTTCTTGAAATTATATCAATGTGATTTATAAATTATGACTATAATTTATAAATCATACATTGGTTAATACCGATAGGAAAGAAGTTTAGTACGAATGCAGTGAAGCAAATTTGGGCTATTACTTATTTCACATCGGTATTAGTACAATAAGGACTTGCTGCAATTGGACTAAATTGAAAGTGTAATCGGTATAAAACTTAAATCATCAACAAGTAAGTTTTTTGCCATTAAAATTTTCTTATACCAAAGTGATTTATAAATTATACCAATAAATTACAAATCATACCTTGGTTAATGCCAATAGGAAATAAGTTTAACACGAATGCAGTCAAGCAAATTTAGGCGATTACTTATTTCACATCAGTATTATTATTTTAGTGAATTATATCTAGTGATATGTTCTCTAAATTATCTTTTTAAGTTTGTAAAATTATTAATTGAGCCACTTAAAATATTTTTTACAAAATAGTATTATTAAATCATGATGAGAAAAAGACAAAATAAAATACTTCTGCATTTACTATTTATAATAGTGGTAACTCATTGCAGCTGGGGGCAAGTCCCTAATCCAGCTTTAATTGGATATTTTCATAATTGGCAAGATGCCAATGCTCCTTACATTCAACTCGATGCAATTGATAGTAGATATAATATAATTGATGTTGCCTTTGCAATTCCGCAAGCAGGCACTGATTATAAAATGCAGTTTATTCCTGACCAAGTTTCAACTTCAACCTTTATTGCACAAATACAAACACTCCAAGCTCAAGGTAAAAAAGTTTTAATTAGCATTGGTGGTGCCTCTGCGCCAATATCTTTAGATAATATAATGGAAAGAGACACTTTTATTAGTACATTAACTAATATAATTGATTTATATGGATTTGATGGCCTCGACATTGATTTAGAAGGCAGCTCACTTTCAATATCGGGAGGAACCATTGCATCTCCTGTTGATCAACCAATAACAAATCTTATTTATGCTGTTAGGCAAATTATGGCTAATTTTTATATAGCAAATGATCATCAATTAATTTTAACAATGGCACCCGAAACAGCTTTTGTTCAAGGTGGCCAATCAGCATAAGGGGGTATTTTGGGGCATATTTGCCGGTAATAAATGCACTAAGCGATTCACTCCATATTTTACATGTTCAACTATATATTAGCGGCTCCATGTATGGTATTGATGGCGGTATTTATTCACAAGGTACTGCCGATTTCATTGTAGCAATGACTGAGGCAATCATTCAAGGCTTTAACACCAATGGTGGCAACTTTCCTGGGCTCCCTGCAAGCAAAGTAGCAATTGGCTTACCTGCTTGTCCTATGGCTGCTGGTGGCGGATTTATAGATTCAAACTTGGTTATCGCTGCTATTAAATATTTATTAGGGCAGGGGCCACAACCTGGCAATTACACGCTGTTGAATCCATCGGGCTACCCTCAACTCCGTGGAATGATGACATGGAGTATAAATTGGGATGCAGTAAGTACTTGTAATAGTATATATGAATACGCTTCCACCTATCAACAAATTTTTGAAACTACAATGACTAAGCTAAATAGTGATAACATGAAATTAATTTATAGTGTAGCACCAAATCCAGCCACTCACAACCTGCATGTGTCGTTTAATGAAAAGCCAATCAAAACCAATAATTACCAAATTTTTAATATTTACGGACAAGTAATTGATGTTGGAATATTGACTCAAACTTCTGAAACAATTGATATTTCTTCGCTTGAACAAGGCATTTATTTTTTAAAGACCCAAAATATGAGCTTCAAATTTTCAAAAATCTAATCTTAAGTTAATTCAATATAAAACAAAATATCAAATGTTTTCTATCCAATTGTGCTATATTAAATTTGTCTGTCAAATTGAAAGTTAAACACTTTAAACCATTAAAATAAAAGGAGTGCTCAAAATTTGTAATGTCATATTGCAACAGCATTTAATTTGAATTGCATACGTCCTTTTCAAAAAAACAATAAATAATTTTCAAAGAATACTAATTTGAAGCATTTGATGGGCTCTACAAAAATGTAGTTGGAGTTCAACAAAGGAACTTATTTTGACTTTAATGCTACCTAAAATGCCAAATTCAATCCTAAATTAATCTTAAATGAACCTTTTAATTCGATCATTTTTATCCAAAAATTAATTTAAAATTCATTTTATAAAAAATTATAGTATTGAAAATCAATATAATATAAAATAATTCAGTACTATGTGATACA
>DAORKI010000021.1:0-45159 GCA_035439485.1 Bacteroidia bacterium | reverse complement strand
CTTCCATCCGTGAAAAACTTATGGAAGGGCCGTGCCATCCGCTATATCTTTTTTTGCCGCGCTTCAAGCATTCCTAAAAAAAGGATGCCGCTCCTGTCACTTGCGCAAAAAAAATTAATACAAATGCCACAGCATTTGACCTACTGGGCGCAGCGAAGGACCCCACCTGAGCGTAGTTTCCGAACTACGCTCTTTATATTTTAATTGCTAAAATGATTTAAATATTTTAATAATTTTTACTATTTTCATGATGTGGCAGTTGCATATCAAATATAAAATCAAAAAGGATTGTACTTCTTAACCCCCCCGTTGCCGACAGCGTCTTCGCTGGTGGTTAAGCGTAATGGGCATTAAATTAAGTTTGAAAACTTAAAACTAAATGATATTTATTACTTTTGATAAACGAGCACAAATTCTAAATTAAATGCAAAAGTTTAAATTATTGATAAAATTAATAAATTTTGAAGAGCTAAGTTTTACAACACAAGTCAAGAGGCTTGCGTTAGCGGGGGTGTTGAAACATAAGCTAAGAAGGATGCAGCAGCAAATGAAAAAAATTGAAGAACTTACCATTCATTTGGTTGAAATGCAAAAAGAAATTGAAAGATTAAAATCAGCTTCAAAATGAAAGCGAGGTATAAATCAAAAAAAAATTTACCAGCACTGCTTATTTTATTTTCTTTCTTCTTTGTTTCTTGTACCAAAAATAGTGTTGAGAAAATGCAGGATAAAGGCTGGAGCTATTTGAATACTCAGAATAGCATTTTGCCTCAAAATAGAGCTATGGATATAAAAGCTGACCAAAGAGGAAGTATTTGGGTTTCTTTTGGATCAAGCCAATTTATAAGTAAAATAAACCCTACAACAAAAAATATTACAAACTATAAAGTGCCACTAATGGGTTTAAAAGGTGAAACAGGAATTTTACGGATCTTTATTGACAAAATTGACAGAATTTGGGTTACCTCCGGTGCGGGCATGGCTTATAGATTAACGAACGAAAACAAATGGGACACACTAGATTTAACAAAGCATTATCAAATAACAGATATTGACTTTGATAGTAACAATAATGCATGGATTGGAACCAATAATGCTTTGTTATTTTATGATGGAAGTAAATATGTTAAGTACAATGAAAAAAATTCCGGTTTAGTTTCAGACGAATTTGTTTCAGTAAAAATAATTAATGACAATTTAATTTGGTTAGTAACATTTGGTAGTCCACTTTGGAACACGTGGCCCTCAATTACTAAATATGAAAATGGCAATTTTATTTTAAAAGGAGGGGGGCCAAATAACATTAATACGGGACTTGGACCTTATGCCGGTTATGTTTATAAAGATAAAAAAGGACGCTTGTTTTTTTGTTCTAATTTTATTACTGTTTTAGATGGCGAAAATATTACTATAATAAACGGATATGTGCCATTTGGGATAGCAGAAGTTAACAACTATTACTTGTTTGTAACACTTGAGTCAGGCTTAATAGTTTATGACTTTAACAATAAAAAAGCTAAATTCCTTAATCCTGATAATAGTGGATTACCCACATTAAAATTAAGCGGCTCCATTGTGGTAAATCCAGATAGTACAGTTTGGTTAACAACAGAAGAATATGGAATTGCAATTTGGGATTTAAAGAACACTAATAAAATAATACTATGAGAATATTTATTATAATTTAATATTATTGTTGAGTTCCATATCCAATGCTTCCCATCTGAGCGTAGTTTCCGAACTACGCTCCTTATATTTGAAAAGCTAAAATGAATTCAATACTTAAATAATTTTTACTATTTTCATGATGTGGCAGTTGCATATCAAATAAAAAATCAAAAAGGATTGTACTTCTTAACCCCCCCGTTGCCGCCAGCGTCTTCGCTGGTGGTTAAGTGTAATGGGCATTAAATTAAGTTTGAAAACTTAAAACTAAATGATATTTACTATTTTAATTAATGAATACAAATTATAAATTCAATGCAAAGGTTTAAATCAATGATAAAATCAAGAATTTTTGAAGAACAGAGTGTTGCATCACATGCCAAGAGGTTTGTGGTATCAGGAAATCAACTATAAAACTATACAAATTAATTTAGCGATGATGCATTAACATAAGTTATACGAAAGTGAAATGGTTATTAGACCATTTCAAACTGAGGTTAATGCCGATGATCATTTGTTAAATCTAATTTGTTTGTTCTAATACAAATATCACATCGGTATTAACAAAGCAAAGTAAAAATCAACTTCAGCAAAGCATTACCTTCGCATTAAGGTGATGGTACCATGCAAACTTACAGGCGCTACATCATTGTTACTTTGAGCAACTCCTATATAAAAATAAACACCATCAGGGCATGGCTCTCCTGTATTTATTTGGTTTCCATCCCAACCATCTTCGCTTCCAACACCATTCCAATAACCAACTTTTTGTCCCCATCTGTTATAAATAATTACTTCCAAAGTTTTATAGTTGGAATTATAAATTCTAAACTTATCGTTTAAACCATCGCCATTTATAGTAAATATATTAGGTGTAAAAAGTGAATCAGGCAATGGTTCTTCGCAAAATTTTGTTTGAATATTAAAAGTGTCAACAGTTGCACATGCGTTAGACGAGGCATAAAATGATACCACATAAACACCTGCTTGATTTGTTTCTAATATTTGTCCGGTAAAGCCATTGTTCCAAGTAAAATTAGTTCCACTTCCAGCATTCAACTGAATGTTATCACCTTCACAAATAGTTGAATCAATAGTTCCTGTTGGTCCAGCTTCTCTTAGGCTTACAAAAATAGTGTCTTGTTCTTTACATCCTATTGTTGGAAAGCTTGTAGCCTGTATCACATAATAGGTATCTGTTTCGGGATATACGGTAACACTTTGTGTTGTAGCTATGGTAGTATCATTTTTAGTCCAATTATAGGTATAAGCTAAATTATTAGGGTTGGAAGCTAACACTAAAGGAGTGCCTGGACAAATAGTGGTATCATTACCTGCATCTACCAAAGGCAATGGCCTCACAATTACGTTTCTTGTGCCATTGGCAGTACCACAAGAGTTCACAGCATTTAAAAAAACAGGTATAGTCCCCGTGTTAGGAAAATAAACATTCACAAAATTATTCAAGGTGTCAATAACTTGTCCGCTAGTATTGGTGCTCCAGTGGTAATAGGTGTTGTTTTGCAAGATTCCATTAAAGGTGGCCGTATCGCCAACACAAACCTGATTTGGTCCAACTACAGCAACTGAAGGGGCTCCAATCACCACTACTTTTGCAGTGTCAGAACCTGGCCCAACACATCCAAAATTAGTTTCAACCACACTCATGAAAAAGTTTCCAGTTTGATTAAATAAAACGCCAGTAAATTGATCGGTACTCCAGTTGGTTTGTGTATTTAATGTCCATACATAATCAGAGCTATTATTATAAGGGAGCATCGTAAAATATATGGCATCACCTAAACAAATGGTTGTATCGCCAGTAGCAATAAATCCAGTAAAGTTAGTAGGACTATAACTGTAAACGCCTAAAGGCACATCTTGTGGAGCACCAATAATCACTCTTATTAATGTTCCTAAGTTATTCCACATATTAGAACTGTTGGTGGCAATAACCCTTGCATAATAGAGCCCTGGCTGCAAACCTAAGGCTAATAAACCACCTAAGTTAGGAATATTAATAGGCATAATGGTATCTCCAGTTGCAGTAATTGTGCCTATACCCCCTGTATTTACAATACCAAACGTTTGACTACTTAACAATTGCATTTGAAATTGATTTCCAGGTGCATATATGGCAGTTGAATCAAATTGGTTAATATCAACAACACATGTGGTATCATATCCTGTTGTTGTTGTTATACAAGCCTTAATATCTTGCTGATTATTTGTTTCTATATCGCAATTCCTAATGCAAAAAGGTCCATATAAACTCCCAATTGCTGAAGGATTAATTGAAATTACCCTAATATAATAATTACAACCTGGTGGAATAGGATGAAAGAGTGGATTCAATAAACCAGAAACAGTTCCAGGTAATGAACCTAAAGCTGGATCATAGGTTTGTGAGTTTGGAAAAGTTCCAAGTACATTAGGGTTCACAGGGAAATTACCCATTGAGTCTGATAATTGGGCCACATAGGTATTATTGGTATAAACTCCAGTCGAAAAGAATGGAACATCAATAACACTACCAACACAAATGGTGTCCAATGGGTTGCTCAGCATAACAGGTTGTAAGGTTGTTATTGTATTAGGGCATAGTAACACTTCAAAACAAAGGCTAATTGTACTTACCACATTAGGAGTTACATCTATTCTAACTATTCTTATTTTATAACAATTTCCTGGTGGGGTAGTAGCTGGGATATTTAAAAATAAGGCTTGAACAGTGTTAAGATTATTCAATTGATATATGCCTAAATTAGTTGGATTATTAAAGTTACCCGCAGCATTACTCAATTCAACTTGATAAAATCCTTGTCCACACAAAGGGTTTGTAAGAGTAAAATAGGCTAAAAAATTAAAATTCTGGCAAACAGGCACCATTTGTAAAGTGTCAATGGTAATGCCAACTAAGGTATTATCAAAATTTCCAACAACTCTAATATCATCAACTGCAAAAGATGCGTTTGAAGCTGTATTGGTGTTATTATTTATCCATCTAAAACCTATTCTTACACTGCTTTTATTATCAAAAATTGGGTCAATTAATTCGGTGTATTTCCATTTGTAAGTATTGCGATAAGTAGCACCAGGATAAAGAGTCCATGCTCCGTTATCTACACTATAATAAACTTCGCCATAGGCATTGTTTGTATCGCCCATACAAAGGTAGTAATAGGCAATGGTAACATCACTAAAACCTAAGGTGCAAAATTCTTTAACAATGGCAAACCTATCGCTTGGCTGTTGAGGGTCATAATTGGTGTTAGCAATACCAAGATTGGCTGAAGTAACCGAATCATGAATGTGCATATAACTCCCATTTGGAAAGGTAATTAAACCGCCATAGGTACTATCTTGTGAAATAGTGTTGGGGTAAGTTGCTCCCCCATTATATTGGTTATTAATAATCCATTTGTTAGGCCCAAAATTATTCACCAAACCAGTATCATTGATGTTGGTTATATAGGTGCTTCCTTCAAAATCTTCAGAAGTAATTAAGGTGTTTTGCGCTGTTGAAAGATAACTAAAACATAAGCAAAAAACAGTAAATGAAAGTAAAAGTTTCTTAATCATATTTTATGCTGTTAGAGTAATTGAAAGAATAAAAGTATTAAGAGATTTTAACAAAAGCAAATACTTTTACGTAAATAGTAAAAAAAACTTTTCATTTCGAATTATTGTTTAAATAGCTCAGGAAATCAAATTTTAATTGTATATTTGCTTGAATACTTGTGTCTTGCGTAAAAATATATATATAGCATTTTTAATAATATTATGCTTTAACTTTGAAGCTAGAGCTACCCATTTGATGGGTGGTGAAATCACTTGGACATGTTTAGGAAGTGGTAACTATCGTTTTCATATGAAGGTTTACCGCGATTGTTATACTACAGTGCCAATAACCAATGCTGGACCAATTGCATTGTCTGTACACAATCACCCATCAGTATCAAGTATTCCAATGAGTATAATTGACTCTACTGATATTTCGCCCCAATGCAATGGTTCAGGGCCCACTTATGATTGCGCAAGTAGTGTTAACATGCTTGGAAATACTGCTGTTATGGAATATATTTTACAATCAAATCCAATTAATTTACCAGGTGTACCCCCACCACAAGGATGGGTTTTTACTTGGAGCAATTGTTGTAGAAATGCCTCCATTAATAATTTATCTTTGACTTTTAATGGCCCTGGAAATCCAAGTAATGGTTTTACCTTAAGAGCTAAAATGTTTGCCTATAACGGACAAAATGCCTCCCCGTGTTTTGATTCTTCTCCTATTTTTCAAGAACGCCCAAGTATAATTATTTGTGCAGGAACTCCTTATACATACAACCCAAATGCATATGACCCAGATTTAGATTCTATTTCTTATGAATTTGATAGACCATTAGATTACTTGCCTCCTGGAAACTCTTTCACTGCCTCAAATCCACCTGCAATTCCATATGAAGTAGGTTATAGTTTGGCAAACCCGTTTCCTGGACCTGCTCAAAATGCCAACAACGTTCCTGTTACTCTAAATCCAATTACAGGTGAAATGTCGTTTACGGTTTTTAATATTGGAAATTACGTTCAAGTTATTAAAGCTACCTCTTATAAATGCGGTCAAAAGGTGGCCGAAATTTATCGCGAAATTCAAACGGTAATTTTATCCTGCGGGGCAAATTTTCCTCCAGTGGTAACAGCACCTTTTATTAACACAGGCACGGGGCAATTTACCAATTACATCGACACTGTCACTGCTGGCGATTTGGTGACTTTTAGTATTACAGGTACTGACAATGGATTTTTACCTACTGGTTGGCCACAAAATATTGTATACACTGCAGCAGGAGGGCAATTTGGAGCTAATTATACTGATCCTAATTCTGGTTGCTTAAACTTACCTTGTGCCACTTTAAACCCACCACCACCGCAATCGGCTACGGGTAATTTAACCCTAAATTTTAGCTGGCAAACAGGTTGTGAACATGTAGCTACATTTAATGAATGTATTACCAACAGTAATGTACATACTTTCACTTTCACCTTTCGCGATGATTTTTGTCCAGCTCCATCATACAGTATTGTTACAGCCACCATTGTGGTAAATGCCATTTCAATAATTGAGTCTCCACAAGTGCATTGTGCCAATGTGCTCAATAATGGCGATGTTCAATTAACTTGGGAAATCCCACTGGATACCGCTGGTACTTTTAATAGTTACCATGTGTATGCCTCTGCTAATTTTAATGGCCCATATACTGTTATTGATAGTATTTTTAATTATAACCAAAACACATACACCCACATTGGTGCTGGATGTCAACAAGCACCTATGTTTTATTATGTAAGAAGCAGATCGGGCTGTTTTGGTAAAGTATTATCTCCTCCAAAAGATACCTTACAAACTATTTTTGTGAGTATAGGGCCTGCCACTGGCAATAATTACACAGTTTCTTGGAATGCGCTTTCAACACCACCTCTAGCAAGTTCTTATCCTTTTTACAGGGTGTTTAAACAAATTGATAACGGTCCTTGGGTTCAAGTAACAACAACATCAAATTTATTTTACAATGACTCCTTTCTGAATTGCTCAGCAGATATCAATTATAGAGTAGATTTGCAAGACTCAATTGGATGTATTTCATCATCAAATATTGATAGTGTTACATTCACTAATAATGTGCCTCCTCCAAATATGGCTTTGGATAGCGCAAGTGTTGATTTGATTTCTCAACTTACACTTTTAGGTTGGAATAATTCTGTTGATACGGATGTGGATAGGTATGTAATACTTCAAGAAATCAATGGAGTGCTCACTCCAATTGATACTGTTTATGGTTACAATATTTTAAGTTATTTGAATAATAATTCAAATCCAGGTAGTGGTTATGAAGTTTATGGAATAGCTGCTATTGATAGTTGCGATAATATGGGAAATGCAGCAATTTTACATCAAACTGTTCATCTTACTTATGAAATAAATGGATGTTTAGGGAAGGTAGATTTAAATTGGACTCCCTACCAAGGTTTTACAGGGGTATCTGAATACCAAATTTACGTAAAATATGATAATCAACCTTATACGTTAGCAGCAACAGTGCCAGGTTCAGTGCATAAATTTACGTACACCAATATGAACAATAGTTCAACTTATTGCTTTTATATTAGAGCTAAAAGTACTGATATAGGTATTTCTGCAGCAAGCAATGAAATTTGTTTTATCGCCAATGTGATTGACTTAGCTGATTATACCTACATGAATTATGCTACAGTTGAAAATGATTTTACGGCTGAGTTAAAGTGTTTTATTGATACCTCAGCAGATATTGCCAGCTATTTAGTGTTGCGTAAAAAAATTCCTTATGGTAACAATGATACACTTGGAATTTATGTAATTGATACTTATGATGAGTTTATAAGATTTTTCGATAACAGTGCCAAAACCCAAGAGTCTGCTTATGAGTATAAAATTTTTATAATTGACGCTTGTGGAAATTATACTGGTGAAAGTAATATCGGTACAACAATATTTTTACAGGGTGAGGCAATGCCAGGTTTTACAAATAAATTATCATGGAATAAATACAAAGCCTGGGATGGAAGGGTGGCCAATTATAACTTGTATTCGTGCAGTGATGTAACTAAACAAAACTCAGTACTGGTAGCTACATTCGATAGTACGGGAAATTATTATGAACATGATGTTGCAGAAATTTCGCCTGCAAATGGCACTATCTGTTATTATATTGAAGCAATTGAAGGTCCAAATAATCAATATGGTTTTCTTGAAAAAAGTTACAGTAATGTAATTTGCTTGGAGCAAGAGCCAGTTTTATATATTCCAAATGCATTTGTTTTTGGGGGCTTATCTGAAAATTTTGGGCCCAAGGGAATATATGAAAATATGGCGGCAGAATATAATTTTTCAATTTGGGATAGATGGGGTGAGAAATTATTTGAAACCAAAACTCCAGGTCAAAATTGGGATGCCACCTACAAAGGTAAAAAAGTACCAATTGGAGTATATGTGTATATGCTTGATTTTACTTCCATAAAGGGAAAAAGCATCAATAGAATTGGAATTGTAACAGTAATTGAATAGACATTTTTTTTATGCTGCTTAATCAAAGATTGTACTTACTGAATACGCAGTCCAATAAGTAAAATATCATCAACCTGCTCTCTATTTCCTTTCCAATTTTCAAAAAACATTTCAAAGTTGTAATGCTGTAATTTCATAGGTAAATTAGCATTTTCAAGTATCAAATCACGAAAACGTTTATGCATTAGTTTTTTATTGTCGTTTCCTCCAAATTGATCTACAAATCCATCACTAAATAAATATAACACATCGTTCTTTTTAATTGGAATAGTTTGACTAGTAAATTTCTTCACTTCATCACCAATAAATATACCTATAGGGAACTTATTACCTTTATAAATGTGAATCTCATTATCTCTTGCAATATAAAGTGGATTATAAGCTCCTGCAAAATTTACTTCCATTTTTTCTGTATCAATCACACACAATACCAAATCCATCCCATCCTTAACCACTGAATCCTCAAAGGTTTGTCGAATACTCATGTTAAACATGTCATTCACTGAATCCAATATCTCAGCTGCATCAGTGAAATCATTTTGTCGAACTACATGATTTAAAATATTTCCACCAACAATGGAAACAAATGCTCCCGGAACACCGTGCCCAGTGCAATCCACGGCAGCAAGGTATAACAAACCATTCTTTTCAAAAAACCAATAAAAATCACCACTCACGATATCTTTTGGCTTATAAAATATAAAGAACTCCTGAAGGTATTGTTTCATATAGTTCCTTTCGGGTAATATAGCCTCTTGTATGTGTTTTGCGTATTTTATACTATCTGTAATATCTTTATTTTTCGATTCAATTAACTTATTAGCGTTGGCTAATTCTATGTTTTTAAATTTGTATATTTCTTTCTCTTTCTCACTTTGTTCTAACTCAAATTGAGCTTGAAGAGTTCTTACCGTAATTTCATTATTGGCATTCTGAACAAAACTTTTTACTTCATCATATCGGGTGTAGGTTTCTAAGGCTTTTTCAAAATTTCCAGAAGCTTTATAGGTAGCTGAAATGTTTTTATAAATTCTTGAAATGAGTAATTTTTCGCCCATTTCTGTTGCAGCACTCATGGCTATTTGATGCTGGTATAGGGCTTTGGCATAGTTTTTTTGATCTCTATAAAAATTACCTAAACTGCTATTGGCATCTGCAATTCCTCTTAAATGATTAATTTTGTTACTCTTGTTTATGGCTTGTAAAATATATCCAAATGCTTTTTGATGTAAGTCTGTGGCCAAATAAATATTCCCTAAAGTAATATATGAATTGGCTAATCCAAAATCGTCACCCCTTTCACTATGAATCTCTATAGCTCTGTACATAAAATCCAAAGCCATATCATAATTTTGAAGCATAAATTTTGCTTCTCCAATATGACCATAAATATAAGCTACACCTTGCTGATCATCAACTTCTTTAGCAAAACGAAGCGCATTATAATAATGCTCTAACGATTTCTCTATTTGATTGAGTGCCTTGTAAATATTTCCTATGTTTCTAAGGGTGGTTGCAATGGCTTGCTTATTGCCTAATTCAAAAAATAAAACAAAAGATTTTTGTAAATCTGCTAAGCCAATCTGAAATTGAGAAACTAAAGAGTATGCTGCACCTGAGCATCTAAAACTATAGGCTATACCTGCTTTGTAATCAATATTAGCCGATACTTCTCTTGCTTTTAAAGCAAAATCTAAAGCCTTGTTCGGAAACGAATGTCTTATCTTCCAAGAATACCGATTTAATATATCAGCCTTCTCTTGCTCATTACCCGCTAATTTAAGCCTTTCTTGAATATCTATTTCATCTAATATTTCAATCACAAATAAATTTATTTTATTTCTTTTTTAGATAAATCAGAGCGTTAAATTAATTATTTTTTTCTAAAATTCAAATTCAAAGTTGTTATGACTTAAATATCCCTAATAGTTTTTTAATTCTTATGTGAAACCCTAGAGCCCTCAAATATTCTTCTCGCCAATCATTTCTTGATATGTTTATTCTTGGGATTTCAATCTTTACATGATCACCTATTGGTTGCCATCTGTAAAAATTATCCATCGAAATGAGTATAATACGATACATTGATTGCTTTAAATAATTCTTACTTACCTCATTGCCCATAGCATTAGCAAATGCAAATACTAAAGGCTTAATGCCAATATTTGATTCAATTTTTTTAAAACTACCATTTATTTCTTCATCTAATATATTTTCATCATTTACCATCAGTAAATTTCTGTGATAATTCCCATGTGAACCAAATTCTATCTTATTTTCTGCGCAATACTTTAGCTGATGCCATTCCATCAAATGGTAAATCTTTTCGTATGGAATGTGGTCAATGAGAGGTTGTATTAGTTTTTCTCTTTTTTCATCATCAAATGACATAAGTTGTTTGCAAATTTGAATGAATCTTTGCTCCGATATTTTGTTAGGTGCTTCATTTAAGAAAAGCTTATTAAATTCAACGTTTTCTGTAGTTCTATAACTTAAATACAAGGATAAAACTTGAGTCCAGGGTGGGGTAGAGGTTTCCATCAAGCCAGGACAAATGTTGTGATTGGCTTTGATTTTATGCTGAATTAATATGGGCATCACATTATCATAAAAATCAGTATAGCCATCATCAAAACTGATAATTATGGTTGGTTTTGATGGAAGCTCTTTTAGTTTTAATAACTCTGAAAATGAAATTATCTCAACATTTTTGTTCAAAGTCATTATTAATTTCTCAAAAATATCTACACGCATGGCAGGCCAAAGATGGTCCGAATAATCAGCAACTCGATGAAAAAGTAATACTGAAACTTCTTTATTACTGTGCAGTTGTCTTTTCAAAATTATTGAAATTCCGCTGTAATAAAGTATATAAAAAAGTAGTTTTCTAATCATATTTTGAAAGCACTAATTAACACTTTGCAATGCACATGAACAAATATTAACTCCAAATTTTCAAAAATTATATTGGTGCTTGGTTTATAAATTTAAATATTTTTGCATCAAATTTTTTACAATGGATATTAATTTTAAAAATAAAAGAGCTTTAATTAGAGTAGATTTTAATGTGCCTTTAGATGCACAATTCAATGTTACAGATAATACCAGAATATTGGCAGCACTGCCAACAATAAAAAAAATTTTAAATGATGGAGGTAGCGTTGTGCTTATGTCGCATTTAGGAAGACCTAAAGATGGACCAACTGATAAATACTCATTGAAACACCTCTTATCTGAGTTAAAAAAACATTTGTCAAATGAAATTAAATTTGCCGATGATTGTATCTCTGATAATGCTTTTGAAATTTCTGCAAATCTTCAACCTGGCGAAATTTTGTTACTTGAAAATCTTCGCTTTTACAAACAAGAAGAAAAGGGAGATTTTGAATTTGCCCAAAAATTAGCTAAGCACGGTGATATTTACGTTAATGATGCCTTTGGTACTGCCCACAGGGCACATGCTTCTACAGCTATTATAGCCCAATTTTTTAAAAATAGTAAAACTTTTGGTTATTGTATTGAAAGCGAGTTGAAAAGCATTAACAAAGTGCTCAATGAAAGTAACAAGCCTTTTACAGCAATCATGGGTGGAGCAAAGGTTTCCGATAAGATAATTATACTCCAACAATTAATAAATAAGGCCAATAATATTATCATTGGTGGTGGTATGGCTTTTACTTTTGTTAAAGCACTTAATGGCAAAATTGGCAACTCTCTTGTTGAAGATGACCGATTACAAACGGCATTGGACATTTTAGCTGAGGCCAAACAAAAAAATGTAAATATTTACATTCCGGTTGACGCTGTAATTGCTGACGCTTTCAGTAATGACGCAAATACACAAATAGTGAATGTTAACAATATTCCTGATGGGTGGATGGGACTTGACATTGGCGCTGAAAGTGAAAAAATATTTGATGAGGTTATTGCCAACTCAAATACAATTTTATGGAATGGTCCTATGGGGGTTTTTGAAATGTCAAAATTTGAATCAGGTACAAAAAGTGTAGCAAACGCAATATGTAAAGCTACTAAAAATGGTGCATTCTCTTTAATCGGTGGTGGCGATTCAGTTGCTGCAATTAATAAATACCATTTAAGTGACCAAGTTAGTTATGTTTCAACTGGTGGTGGTGCTCTTTTAGAATACATTGAAGCAGGTACATTGCCTGGAATTAGTGCTGTTCTTGATAATTAAATTATTATGGATAGTCAATTTGAGACGAAGTGGATGAATGTAGTCGAACTAGTTTCTAAACCCTATGGTGAAAAACTTGAATTTGATGCAATTCTTTTCTTAATTGGCGTGCAAGAATTAGGTAAGGGATTTCGCAAATTCACTAAAGACCAAAAGCTAGAGGTGTTGCATATTGCCATTTGTAGTTTATTGGCTCCTTATGGCTATTATGAATTCGAAGGTTATGACCATGATGGATGGCCTCATTGGAAAGCTACAGAAAAACTTCCTTTTTTAAAACCAATGAACCAACATCATTTGATGAGGCAAGCAATAGTTAATTATTTTGAAAACGATGGCTTAATTGGCAATAATAACACGCAAACTAATTGAACTTAATAGTTAGTTCAGCTGTTTCTCCTGGAACAATATGAATATTTCCTTTTGGCGCTTCTAAAGTTCCCTTAGTAACTTCAACTTGCAAAATACATTCTAAAGGAAATTCATGATAGGTTTTACCGTTGTTATCACTAGTCTTTTTGTCCTTAACAATGCCAGGCTCAGGATTATTATCTGAATTTAAATTAACAACGGCACCATAAACAGGTAAATTCAAAGAATCTAAAACAGTAATAACAGCTTTGCCAGGTTTATCTTTTTTACATGATGAAATAAATGGGATAGTTAAAACACCCAAAATTAATACGATAAAAAGAATTGATTTGTTATTCATTGGATTTAGTTTTAATTGCATTACGTTGGAAAAATTGAATTCGTTTAATTATTTTTATTATTGTAATGTATTGATTCAGTTATGTTTTGTTAAGAAAATAATTAATTTTTGAACCGTAAAGGTAAATTTTTTTTCTTTGCTATGCAATAATCAGCCCCAAATGATGCAAAAACATGTCAAAAATAAAGTTGGAATAACACTATTTCTCCTAGGGCTGTCATTTTTATTATCGAAAAAAATTTATGCCCAATCTGATACCATAGTTGCCATTTATACAGATTTTGGAGTAATGAAAGTTAAACTTTATGACGATACTCCTATTCATAAACGTAATTTTTTAAAGTTAGCAAGTCAAGGATTTTACGATAGCTTACTTTTTCACAGAGTAATCAATGGTTTTATGATTCAAGGAGGTGATCCAGATTCTAAAAAAGCTGAAACTAATGCTAATTTAGGAAACGGTGATATTGGGTATAAATTACCTCCGGAAATTGTTTCCTCTCATATTCACAAAAAAGGTGCACTTGCAGCTGCCCGTCAAAGCGATGATGTAAATCCTGAAAAACTTTCATCGGGTTGTCAATTTTATATTGTTCATGGTAAAAAATTTTCAGAATTGGATATGGTTACAGTAGAATCAAGAATGACAAATCAAGCTAAACAGAATTTAACACTTAAATTCTTACAAAAACCTGAAAATACGGCATTTAAAGAAAGATATCTCTATTTCCAAAAAACTAAAAATAGCGATAGTCTTTCTCAACTCAATAAGCAAATTCATTCTCTAATTGAAAATGATATAAAAAATATAAAGACACATAAATTTACTACTAATGAAAAGTTAGCCTATAGCACCCAAGGAGGGGCACCGCATTTAGATGGAAATTATACCGTTTTTGGTGAGGTAATAGAAGGAATTGAAGTAATTGATAAAATAGCTGAAGCAGAAATTTCAGGAAATGCCCGACCTTTAAAGGATATAAAAATGGTTATGAAATTGGAGCTTGTAAAAAAATAAAACTGATGAAAGAAAAAATAAAAAATTTACTAGATAAAATTGAACAAGTAAAAATTGAAAATGCTGCTCAGGCTGAACAGTTTAGACTCGAATTTTTAAGCAAAAAAGGGGAGTTAAATAATCTTTTTGCCGATTTTAAAAATGTAATGAATGAAGATAAAAAGGAAATAGGTGCTTTAATTAACCAGCTCAAAGAAAAAAGTCAAGCAAAATACGATGCAATTAAAGAAAGCTTTTCAGCAAAAAAATTAAATGACAATCCTATTGAGGACTTCACTAAACCAGGTTTTCCTTATGCTTCAGGTAGTTATCATCCTCTTACTATTGTACGCCAATCTATAATTTCAATTTTTGAAAGGATCGGTTTTACGGTTGCATCAGGACCTGAAATAGAAGATGATTGGCACAATTTTTCTGCACTTAATTTTCCTGAAAATCACCCTGCTAGAGACATGCAAGATACTTTTTTTATTGATGAAAAATTTGCACTTCGAACACATACATCTTCTGTTCAAGTAAGATTAATGGAAAATAACAAACCTCCATTTCGTTCATTGATGCCTGGAAGAGTCTACCGAAATGAAGCCATTAGCGCTAGAGCACATTGCTTTTTTCATCAGGTGGAAGGATTGTATATCGATAAAAATGTATCTTTCGCTGATATGAAACAAACATTACTTTATTTCTCGAAAGAAATGTTTGGCGAACAAACTAAAATTAGATTAAGACCTTCATACTTTCCTTTTACTGAACCAAGTGCCGAAATGGACGTTAGTTGCTTCATTTGTAACTCAAAAGGTTGCAATGTATGTAAACATAGTGGTTGGGTAGAAATTATGGGATGTGGAATGGTTGATCCTGCAGTATTACAAAATTGTGGTATCGATTCAAAAGTATATTCTGGATTTGCTTTTGGTATGGGCATTGAACGCATTGCCATGCTTAAATACAAAGTAAATGATTTAAGATTATTCTCAGAAAACGATATCCGATTTCTAAAACAATTTCAGGCTGCTGATGAATAAGGTAGAACAGATTCAAAATTTACTGCTTGAATCGCCTGACGATAATTTTTTAAATTATGCTCTCGCATTAGAATATGTTAAAGCAAATAATTTTGATTTGGCTATAGCATTATTTGAAAAATTAACTGCTGTTGCACCTAATTATCTTGCTACGTATTTGCAATATGGGAACTTATTAGCCGAAATTAATCAACATGAAAAAGCATCTTTAATTTACCAAAAGGGTATAGAAGTGGCAAGTTCTCAAAAAAATACAAAGGCCCAACAAGAACTGCAGCAAGCTTTTTTTTTGCTTGATTAATTATCTGCCAAAGAAATAACTATTTCATATCAAGTATCACATTAACTGCTTCTTTGATATAGCTGTCTTTTTTTACCGATTTTATCCAATCCTCATTCATAACTTTTTTTGTGCTGTCAGCAGCTATTTTTTCTAAATCTTGAGCCATACCATAAGCATTCAATTGTTTACCCTCTTTTTCAAGCTTTTCTAATACATCAGTATCTATATTATTCTTTTTTTGTTCAGCCCTAAATTTTTCTAAATTCAAAGAAATCAATGTATTGTCAGCTTGTTTTTTGTACTTTTCTTCCAGCTCTCTAATTTGCTTAAAAGTTAAATCATTCTCTACTCTTTGCTTGCTCTTCTTTTTAATTTCATCTAAATTCCATTTGGCTGTCCAGGTATTAATACTTGCTGGTTTTATTTCATCCCAGGGCATTGGGAACTCTTCCTCTCGCTCTCCTTTATATAGTTTTTCATACTTATCCGGAAGCATAATATCTGAGGAAACTCCTTTTAATTGTGTGCTGCCTCCATTTACCCTATAAAATTTTTGCATTGTTAATTTTAAACTTCCTACTGGTGCATAACTTATTTGAGAATAATCCAATCTGTCATCTAATCCTACTATTCTTTGTACTGTTCCTTTTCCAAAAGTTTGTTCACCACCAATAATAATACCTCTTTTATAATCTTGCATAGCGGCAGCTAAAATTTCTGATGCAGATGCACTGATGTTGTTTACCATAATAACCAATGGGCCATCATATAAAATTCCTGGATTTCTATCTTCTAAAACCTCTGCATTCGTGCCTGTTGATTTTACTTGAACAATGGGACCTTTATCAATAAATAAACCTGCCATTTCAACTACGTCTTGCAATGATCCACCTCCATTATTTCTTAAGTCTATAATTAACCCATTTACTTGTTGCTCTTTTAGCTTTATAATTTCGTTTTTTACATCAACCGCACAACGCCTTCCTCCTGGTTTGTTAAAGTCTGCATAAAAACTCGGAAGTTTTAAATAACCTACTTTTTGTCCTTCTTCTATAATTAATGATTTAGCATAGGTTTCATCCAACACAACAATATCACGTATAATTGAAATCACCTTTGTACTTGCATCAGGCTTACGAACGGTTAACCTTACTTCTGTCCCTTTTTTTCCTCTGATAAGTTGAACAGCGTCATCCAATCGCATGTCACTTATATCAACTGGTTCATCTTTTCCTTGTGCCACTTTTAAAATTACATCACCCGCCTTTAGCTCTCCTTGGCGCCATGAAGCACTCCCTGGAACAATATTTGATACTTTAATAGAACCATCTTTTTCTTGTAATTGAGCACCAATTCCTTCTAATTGTCCGCTCATTTGAATATCAAAATTATCCTTAACTTTAGGTGGAAAAAATTCTGTGTGTGGATCAAACACATTAGCCACAACATTTAAAAAAATACCAGCTCTATCGGTATCATCAACCTTTTTTATACGTTTAAAAAAGTCGTTGTAACTTTTTTCAACCTTTTCTCTTGATTCCTTTTCTATTGTCGCTAAACTTTTAGCCTCAAATAAACTGTCCTTTTTTAATAAAGCTTTTTCCTGTGATTCAATGGCTTCACTCATTCTTACTAAAGTTTGATATTTGAAAAGTTTGCGCCATTCTTCACGCTGAGCCTTGCTATCTGATGCATAATTCAACTTTTTTGCTTCAGTCTCAATTTTTTCTTCTGAGGTAAAATCAAAAGGTTCTTTTAATAATTCTTTGTAAAAGCTTTCTACTTCTGCGTAGCGTTTATTCAATATTTCATTACATCGATTAAAAAAATCAAACTTGTCGTTTTTTAATTGATCATCTATTTGAAGTCGCATTTGTTTTAATTCATTGACGTCCGACATCAATAAAAACTTTTTGTTGATATCTATCCTTTTCAAATATAAATCATATACATCTTCTGAAAATTTATCATCCAGGGCTCTTGGTTTAAAATGCCCCATTTGAAGTAAATTACTCATCACATTTTCAGTGATTACAGTTTTATCCTTTGAAGGTTCGGTGCCCGGCAAAAAGGAGCACATAAAACAACTTATCGAAATAACACCCAAGGTGCTTAAAAACAAAATTCTATTTTTCATAAAGTTTTAATTATTACAAAGATAACTTTCACCTAAATCAAGTGCTGTTAATTTGTGTGAAGCAATATATTACTCATATTTTATTATAAACTTCATCTAAACTTATTTGTTAGATAGCTAAATATATTTGCAACAATACCTTTTTTATGGTAAATTTGCATCGAATTTAGATTTATTCTAAATAAAAATAATGATATAACAAATTGATTTTAAATTATTTAAAATGATAACAGTATCTGAAAATGCAAAACAACATGCCCTTGAACTCATTAAAGTTGAGAATAAACCTGAAGGAACTTTTATTCGAGTTGGTGTTGAAGGTGGTGGATGCTCTGGTTTATCCTATAAACTTGAATTTGATCATCACTTAAAAGAAGGTGATCAACAATTTGAGGACAAGGGAATAAAAATTGTTGTAGACAAAAAAAGTTTCCTCTACCTTATTGGAACTGAGCTTGACTATACTGGTGGATTAAATGGAAAAGGTTTCGTGTTTATTAATCCCAATGCTTCAAGAACATGTGGCTGTGGCGAAAGTTTTGCCGTTTAATACATAATAATTAAATTTCATATAAGCATTTAAAACTAATGTCAGATATATTAGAGGAAGTAACTAGTAGTGAGTATAAATATGGGTTCACTACTGATATTGAAATGGATACAGCTCCTATGGGGCTCTCAGAAGAAATTGTGCGTTTCATTTCAATTAAAAAAAACGAACCAGAGTGGTTGCTTGAGTATCGTTTGAAAGCCTATAGAAAATGGTTAACTATGAAAGAGCCCAACAACTGGGCACATATTTCATTCCCTCCGATTGATTTTCAAAACATAATTTACTACGCTGCCCCAAAGCCGAAAAAGGAGTTAGCTAGCCTAAATGAAGTGGACCCGGAGTTACTTAAAACCTTCGAAAAACTTGGTATTTCCTTAGAAGAACAAAAAAGATTAACCGGTGTACAATCAAATATTGCTATTGATGCTGTTATCGATAGTGTTTCAGTTAAAACAACCTTCAAAGAAACTTTAGCTGAAAAAGGAATAATTTTTTGCTCTTTTAGTGAAGCGGTACAAGAACATCCTGAGCTAATTAAAAAGTATATGGGATCGGTGGTCCCTCATACCGATAACTTTTATGCCGCTTTAAATGCTGCTGTGTTTACTGATGGATCGTTTTGTTATATTCCTAAAGGAGTAAGATGTCCTATGGAATTAAGCACCTATTTCCGAATTAATGCTTCTGGTACTGGACAGTTTGAAAGGACACTTATTGTTGCAGATGAAGGAGCTTATGTGAGTTATCTAGAAGGATGTACTGCACCCATGAGAGACGAAAATCAATTACATGCAGCAGTGGTTGAAATTATTGCGCATAAAAATGCAGAAGTAAAATACAGTACCGTACAAAATTGGTATCCTGGTGATAAGAACGGCAAAGGCGGTATATATAATTTCGTTACTAAGCGTGGAATTTGCCTCGGAGACAATGCAAAAATTTCGTGGACTCAAGTTGAAACTGGCTCTTCCATTACTTGGAAATATCCTTCAGTAATTTTAAAAGGAAATAATTCGGTGGGCGAATTTTATTCTGTTGCGGTTACAAATAATCACCAACAAGCCGATACTGGTACTAAAATGATTCATCTGGGAAACAATACCAGAAGCACTATTGTTTCAAAAGGGATTTCGGCCGGCTACAGTAATAATAGTTATCGTGGTTTAGTGAGAGTGGCCAAAGGAGCAAAAAATGCAAGAAATTTTTCTCAATGTGATAGCTTACTCATGGGAGATAAATGTGGAGCTCATACTTTTCCATATATTGAAATTAAAGATAATTCAGCTATTGTTGAACATGAAGCTACAACCTCTAAAATAGGTGAGGACCAGCTGTTCTATTGCAAACAAAGAGGAATCGACACCGAAAAAGCCATAGCTCTTATTGTTAACGGCTATTGCAAGGAAGTGTTTAATCAATTACCTATGGAATTTGCAGTTGAAGCCCAAAAGCTATTGGCTGTTAGCCTTGAAGGTTCAGTGGGTTAGTTGAAATCTTAAACCATTCCAAAGTAAACAGTAAAAATAATTTAATTATATTGAATAAACAGTATTAAGGCAAGCTCAAAACAGTAACGGTTTAATCAAGAAAAAAACAACCTCAAAATAAAAATTCTACACAACTATGTTAAGCATAAAAAACCTCAGAGCAGCAATTGATGACAAAGAAATTTTAAAAGGTTTTAACCTTGAAGTTAAACCTGGTGAAATACACGCCATTATGGGTCCAAATGGTTCTGGTAAAAGTACATTAGCCAGTGTTTTGGCCGGAAAAGAGGATTACACGGTTACCGAAGGTGAGGTAATTTTTAATGGAAAGGATTTACTTGAACTTTCGCCTGAAGATAGGGCAAGAGAAGGTTTATTCCTTGCTTTCCAGTATCCTGTAGAAATTCCAGGAGTGAGCAATATCAATTTTCTTAAAACAGCATTAGGAGAAATTCGACAATACAAAGGTTTACCTCCATTAGAAGCCAAGGATTTCTTGAAATTGGTTAAAGATAAACAAGCGATGGTTGAATTACAAGGTAGTTTGGCTAACCGTAGCGTTAATGAAGGGTTTAGCGGTGGTGAGAAAAAAAGAAATGAAATTTTTCAAATGGCAATGCTTGAGCCCACTTTAGCAATTTTAGATGAAACTGATAGTGGATTAGATATTGATGCCCTCAGAATTGTTGCTAATGGCGTTAATCAACTCAAAAGGAATGACCGTGCCTTTGTAGTAATTACACATTATCAAAGACTCCTTGATTATATAATTCCTGATTTTGTGCATGTTATGTACAATGGACAAATAGTAAAAACAGGAAATAAAGACCTAGCGCTTGAACTAGAAGAAAAAGGATATGATTGGATAAAAAAAGAATTGGAGCCTTCCATTTAAACAAGAATTATAATACATGAACACAGTTTCAATTCAAAATAATAGCTCAGCAATTGCAGAAGTTTTTGAAAATGTAATAAATCATTTTCCATCTACAAATGAATTAAAAAGTGCAAGGAGTAAGGCTTTCCAAATTTTTAACGAAATGGGATTTCCACTCAAGACCAACGAAGAGTATAAATATTCAAGTACCGAAAAATTTTCAAAAAATGAATTTTCTTGGAAGGATGATCAAAGTATTATTTTAAATATTGATTTTGAATCATACAGAAATTCAAACAAAGAAGTTGATCATATTTTTTTAGTCAATGGCAAGTTAATTATTGAGGAGTCGAGCATTGCTGAAAATAACAATCAGGTAACTATTTGTGATCTCAAAACAGCAACGCTTCGTTTTCCTGATTTGATATCAACATACTATGCTAAAAATACCAAAGAATTTAATGATGCATTTGCTCAGCTTAACGCTGCAATAGCAACAAATGGACTATTTATCCATGTAGCTCCAAACCAAATTATTAGCAAACCAATTCAAGTTAATCACATAAACAGTTCAAATAAAAGCAATGCAATTCATATTCACCATGTTATTATTGCTGAAAAGTTATCTCAATTAAGTATAATTGAAAACTTTTATAGTGCTTCAAACTCTGATAACTATATGGTGAATTTTGTGGCTGAAGTGTATGTTAAGGAAAGTGCTTTTGTAAATTATTATCGCTTGCAAAATGAAAATAGCAATGCAATTCATATCAATGCAACATTGGTAACACAAGCTGCACACTCACATTTTGATACAAATACGATTACCATCGGTGGTAAATGGTTAAGGAATAATTTGAACATTGCTTTAAACGGCATCCAATGCGAAACTCATTTGAATGGACTTCAAATAATTAAAGGTAATCAACATGTTGATAATCACACCTTGGTCGACCATCAAATGCCACATTGCGAAAGCAATCAACTTTATAAGGGAATTTTAAAAGACAAAAGTACCGGAGTATTTAACGGTAAAATTTTTGTGAGAAAAGATGCACAAAAAACTAATGCCTATCAATCCTCAAAAAATATGTTGCTCAGTGACGATGCAACAATGAATACAAAACCTCAGCTCGAAATATATGCCGATGATGTTAAATGTTCGCATGGCTCAAGTACAGGTCAAATTGATGAAAATGCTCTATTTTATCTTAAAGCAAGAGGTCTATCGCCAGCAAGCGCAAAAAAATTATTAATGATTGCTTTTGCGAACGATGTTATACAAACCACAAAAATAGCGTCATTTAAATCTAATTTAATTGATATTATTGAGAAATGTCTTGAATAAAATTTTATACCATGCTCTCCAATTCTTCTGTCAAAGCTATTAATCCCACAATAATTAGGAAAGATTTCCCATTATTAGGAAGGTTGGTGAACAATAAAACTATAGTCTATTTAGATAATGGTGCAACCACGCAAAAACCAATAAAGGTAATTGATGCCATTCAACATTATTATTGCTATCAAAATGCAAATATTCACAGAGGGGTTCATCAATTAAGTCAAGAAATTACTTCACTTTTTGAAGATGCTAGGATTGTGGTACAAAAACACTTAAATGCTGCATATGCCCACGAAATTATTTTTACAAAAGGTACAACTGATGCTATTAATTTAGTTGCACATACCTTTGGCAAAAAATATATCCAAGCTGGTGATGAAATATTAATTTCATCAATGGAACATCACTCTAACATTTTACCTTGGCAGCAGTTATGCCAAGAAAAAAACGCAGTATTAAAAGTCATTCCAATTACTAAAAATGGAGAAATTGAAATAAACGAATTTAGAAGTTCATTATCTGAAAAAACTAAAATTGTTGCTATAACTCATGTTTCTAACACTTTAGGTACCATAAATCCTATTAAGGAATTGATTAATGTAGCTCATGAATTCAATATTCCTGTGTTAATAGATGGTGCTCAAGCAATACCTCACATGTTGGTAGATGTACAAGATTTAAATGCTGATTTTTATTGCTTCAGTGCTCATAAAATGTTTGGTCCCACAGGAATTGGAGTTTTATATGGAAGGGAAAAGTGGCTAAATGATTTGCCGCCATACCAAGTAGGAGGTGGGGTTATTGAAACGGTTGAGTTTAATAAAACAACATTCGCAGCTTTGCCATTAAAATTTGAAGCTGGTACGCCACATATAGAAGGTGCAATTGGATTAGCAGCTGCCATTAATTATATAAATGATATTGGTTTAAATAGTATAACTGCTTACGAAAACCAATTGTTAACCTATGCTACACAAAAACTTGAACAAATTGATGGGCTTAAAATTATTGGTAATGCTCCTCATAAAGCTGCAGTTATTTCTTTTATTGTTGAAGGTTTGCATCCATTTGATATAGGAATGATTTTAGATAAACATGGAATTGCGGTTCGAACCGGTCATCATTGCACTCAACCTTTAATGAAAATTTATGGGGTGCCTGGAACTGTGAGGGCTTCTTTTGCATTTTACAATACTTTGGATGAGATTGACCTGTTTATTGATGCTATTAAAAAATCAATTAGAATGCTTCGTTAATAAAATAAAAATCATTAAATGAAAATTGAGGATATTGAAAAGGAAATAATTGAAGAATTTGAAATTTTTGGCGATAATTGGGAAGATCGATATGAATATATTATAGATCTAGGCAAGTCTATACCTTTGTTAAGCAATAATGAAAAAGACGATAATTTACTCATTAAGGGCTGTCAAAGCAAACTTTGGTTGAAATCTTCTTTTAATGGCGAATTGGTTACTTTCATGGCCGATAGTGATGCCATTATTACCAAAGGTATAGCAGCACTTATGATTAGAGTGTTGAATGGTCAAACACCATCGAATATTGTTAATGCGAACTTGGATTTTATAAACAAAATTGGATTAAAAGAACATCTTAGTCCAACTAGGGCTAATGGTTTACTAAGCTTAATTAAACAAATGAAATTAGATGCATTGGCTTATCAAAGTCAATCTTTAAAACAATAACATAACAAAATGCCAGCAGCAATAATATCAGACAATACTGAGCTTACCCAAAAGGTGATAGATGTATTAAAGACAATTTATGACCCCGAAATCCCGGTTGATATATGGGAATTAGGCCTTATTTATGAAGTAAGAGTCTCAGCTGAGGCTGAGGTTAAGGTTACTATGACTTTGACTTCACCATCGTGTCCTGTGGCCGAAACTTTGCCGCCCGAAACTGAAGAAAAATTGAAAAGTATTGAAGGTGTTAAATCAGCAAAAATTGAATTAACTTTTGAACCGCCTTGGGAAAAGGACATGATGAGCGAAGTTGCGCAACTTGAATTAGGATTTATGTAAATAGCCATGAACGAAATTGTCAACAAAGTATCAGCAAGTGGTTTAATAGAAATAAACTTAGAAGATTTTTATGATCACAGTGAAAGGATTTATATTGATTTCAAAGACTTTTTGCATTCTGTTCCTGTTGGGAACGATTTGGCCTATATGTTAAAAGAAAAAGACTTTCGCGAAAAATTGAATAGTATTGATCCCAGCCAATTTTATGAAAAGATTGTAGCAGTAAAGTGTTCAGTTGATGCAATTATACCAACGTGGGCATATATGTTATTAAGTATAACCATATCACCTCACGCTAAAAAAGTTGTTTTTGGGGATAATATTTTTCTAGAAAATTTGTTATTTAAAGAAGCATTGGATAAAATCAATTACTTTGATTACACAGATAAAAAGGTAATTATTAAAGGTTGCAGCAGGCTGAATGTACCATTAAATGCCTACACAATATTAGCTTCAAATTTAAAACCATATGCTAAAAGTATCATGTTTGGTGAGCCATGTTCAACTGTGCCATTATTTAAAAAGCCAAAAAGCATTGATATGTAAGCAAGTTGTTTAATATATCATACCATTTAATTTATCTTAATTCTAGTCTTTCACATCTATTATTATTCAACATTACATTTTAATTTTTATATTTGTCGGTTATTGATGCACAATTTATGCACATAAAAATTAAAAATTCATTTGCATTGAATAGTAAATTATTTTCACTAATGTTATTGGTGGCATTGGTAATAAATTCATTTTTTATCAATACTGCCTTTGCACAAAAAGGTCAAGCATTTACTCTAGAAATTAATGGTATAGTTAAGGATGATGATAACGGCCGTGCTATTGAAGGGGCGGTTATAAAAATTACTACCACAAGTGGGCAAACTATTCAGAGTAGCACTACTACTGGAAATGGTAAATTTAAATTTGTTTTAGATCCTAATAAAGAATATTTAATTACAGCAAATAAACCAGGTTATACGGGTAAAATAGTTTCTGTAAATACAAAGGATGTAGATGTAAATTCAGGAACTCTAGATTATTATAAGTTCCCTATTTCAATAAGTATATTTAAGGAAGTACCTGGCTTAGATGTTTCTGTGTTGAATTCTCCAATTGGAGCAATATTTTATAACCAAACCTTAAAAGATTTTGATTATACAGCCGATAAATTCCTAAGAGAGGCCATGGAGAAAATGGCTAAGGACATGGAAAAAAAGAAAAAGGAAGAAGAAGAAAGAAAAAGAAAGGAAGATGAAGATTTGAAGAATAAAGCAAAAAATGATGCTAAGGCACAAGCAGAGGCAGAGGCTGCCGCCAGAAAACAAGCTGAAGAAGATGCTAAAAACAAATTAAAAAATGAAGCAAAAGCAAAAGCAGAAGCTGAAGCTGATGCTAAGAAAAGATCGGCTGCTGAAGCTGAAGCAAAAAGAAAAGAGGCGGAAGAAGCTAAAAGATTGGCAGATGAGGAAGCAAAGAGATTAGCAAAAGAAAGTGCTGCTGAAGCAGAAGCTAGAAAGAAAGCTGAAGCGGAAGCAATTGCTGCATCTAAGAGAGAAGCGGAAGAAGCTGCGAAAGCAAAAGCAGCTGCTCAAGCTGAAGCCGAAATGAAAAAAAGAGAAGAAGCTAAGTTAAAGGCCGAGGAAGAAGCTAAAGCGCGAGCTGAAGCAAAATTAGCTGAAATGGCACTCAGAAAATCAGAAGCAGAGGCAAAACGTTTAGCTGCAGAAGAGGCAAAAAAAATCTATGTTAAGAAAATTGAGTATGATACAGAAGAAGGCGCGAATTTTATAATGACAAAAACGATAATAACCAACACCAAAGACGAAAAAATAGTCTATAAAAAGATCATTTATAGTTGGGGTGGAGTATACTATAAGAAGGAAGAAGCAGATATTACTCAGGAAAGTTTTATCACCGACCTAAAAAATGTGGTTGTAAAAACGAATGAATAATTTCATTATTTTATACTGTTCAATCACAAAAAGTCACTCAATTAAATAAGCACATTTAGCTTCATTGAAAAAATTGTTGAAAAATAATTGATTTTCAAATGAATTTATTTATCCTGAAAATCAAATAGTTATTTATTTTTTAACAAATCTAGGGGTAAAAATTATCATTCCTTATTGTTTTTTTTTCACGTATGTTTTTTTTTTACGAATATTTATTACCTTTGCACTCCCTTTTTGCGAGGGGTATGTTCAATTTATAATAAAATATTAATCAATTAATTAAATGCCTACAATACAACAATTAGTTCGTAAAGGCCGCCAAAAGCTGGATTATAAAAGTAAATCAGCCGCTTTGGATTCATGTCCGCAAAGGCGCGGTGTATGTGTGCGTGTATATACAACCACACCAAAAAAACCAAATTCTGCAATGCGCAAAGTTGCTAGGGTTCGATTAACTAACACAAAGGAAGTAAATGCTTATATTCCTGGTGAAGGTCACAACCTGCAAGAGCATTCAATAGTATTAATTCGTGGTGGAAGGGTGAAAGATTTACCCGGAGTTCGCTATCATATTGTACGTGGCGCCCTTGATACCTCTGGTGTTGATGGAAGAAACCAACGTAGAAGTAAATATGGTACGAAAAAACCAAAACCAGGAGCAGCAGCAGCAGCAGCAGCAAAAGGTGGAAAAAAGAAATAAAAAGAATTTAGGTATTAACATTTTAAGCCTTTCAAATGAGAAAGTCAACCCCAAAAAGAATCCCGTTGTTGCCGGATCCAAAGTTTAATGACACTTTGGTAACCCGTTTCGTAAATAACCTGATGTATTCAGGCAAAAAAAGCACTGCATATAATGTATTTTATGATGCAATTGATATTGTTGAACAAAGGACCAATGAAAATGGATTGGAAATTTTCAAAAAAGCTTTGTCAAATATTACACCACAAGTAGAGGTAAAAAGCCGAAGAGTTGGTGGTGCTACATTCCAAATCCCTCAGGAAGTTAGACCAGAGAGAAAAATTGCTGTTGCAATACGTTGGATGATTCAATTCTCACGTAAAAGAAATGAAAAATCAATGAGTATGAAGTTAGCTGGTGAAATTGTAGCTGCTTCAAAAGAAGAAGGCGCTGCATACAAAAAGAAAGAAGATACGCACAGAATGGCTGAGGCTAATAAAGCATTTTCACATTTCAGATTCTAAAATTAAAATGAGCGATTTAAAATTTACAAGAAATATCGGTATTGCCGCACATATTGATGCAGGTAAAACTACTACAACTGAACGTATATTATATTATACTGGAGTTAACCATAAAATTGGTGAGGTACATGATGGCGCAGCTACCATGGATTGGATGGTTCAAGAACAAGAAAGAGGAATCACCATCACTTCTGCAGCTACAACATGTTTCTGGAACTACAGAAATAATAAATATAAATTAAATATCATCGATACTCCAGGACACGTAGATTTTACCGTTGAGGTAAACCGTTCTTTACGTGTTCTTGATGGCTTAGTTTTCTTATTTTCAGCCGTTGACGGGGTTGAGCCTCAATCTGAGACCAATTGGAGACTTGCCAACAATTATAATGTTACTCGTTTAGGATTCGTAAACAAAATGGATCGCTCTGGAGCCGACTTTTTATCTGTTGTTAAGCAAGTTCGTGAGGTTTTAGGCGGAAATGCAGTGCCTCTCCAACTTCCTATTGGAGCTGAAGAAACTTTCATTGGCGTGGTTGATTTAATTAATAACCGCGCAATCGTTTGGAATGAGGCTGATAAAGGAATGACTTTTACAGAGGTTCCAATTCCTGAAGATATGAAGGCTGATGTGCTTGAATGGAGAGAGAAATTATTAGAATCAGTATCTGAATTTGATGAAAAGTTAATGGAGAAATTTTTTGATGCTCCTGAAACCATTACTGAAGCAGAGGTTTTAAATGCATTACGTCAAGCTTGTATTGCTAATAAAATTGTACCTATGGTTTGTGGTTCATCTTTCAAAAATAAAGGTGTACAAACTATGCTCGACTTGGTGATGGAATTGATGCCTTCTCCATTAGATAAAGAAAATATTAAAGGAACTAATCCTGATACTGGTGCCGAAGTTATTCGTAAACCAGATGCTAAAGAACCATTTACTGCTTTGGCATTTAAAATTGCTACTGACCCTTTTGTAGGCCGTTTGGCATTTTTCCGTGCCTATTCAGGACGCCTTGATGCTGGTTCTTATGTATTCAACACAAGAAGTGGTAATAAAGAGCGTATTTCTCGTATATTTCAAATGCATGCCAACAAGCAAAATTCAATAGATTTTATTGAAGCTGGTGATATTGGTGCTGCAGTTGGTTTTAAAGACATTCGCACTGGTGATACTTTGTGTGATGAAAAAAATCCAATTGTATTAGAAGCAATGAATTTCCCTGAACCGGTTATTGGTATTGCTATTGAGCCAAAAACACAAGCTGATTTAGATAAATTAGGTGTGGCATTAAATAAGCTTTCAGAAGAAGATCCTACATTTAAGGTGCATACCGATGAAGATTCTGGCCAAACTGTGATTAGCGGTATGGGTGAATTACACCTTGAAATTATTGTTGACCGTTTAAAAAGAGAATTTAAAGTTGAGGTAAATCAAGGAGCTCCTCAAGTTTCTTACAAAGAAACTATAAATGGAACCATTGAGCATCGCGAAGTTTACAAAAAGCAAACAGGTGGTAGAGGTAAATTTGCTGATATAAAAGTTGTTATTTCACCTGTTGATGCTGATTGGGATACTGCCAAAGATTCTCTTCAGTTTGTGAATGAGATTGTAGGTGGTAATATTCCTCGTGAATATATCCCTTCAGTTGAAAAGGGTTTCAGAGCAGCAATGGCAAACGGTGTATTAGCTGGTTTCCAAATGGATTCAATGAAAGTAAGATTATTAGATGGTTCTTATCATGCTGTCGATTCAGATTCACTTTCATTCGAAATTTGCGCAAGAACAGCATTCAGAGAAGCTTTACCAAAATGTAACCCAGTTTTGTTGGAGCCAATTATGAAAATTGAAGTTTTAACACCAGAGCAAAATATGGGTGATGTAGTTGGTGACTTAAATAAAAGAAGAGGCCAAATCGAAGGAATGGACTCTAAAAATAATACACAAGTCATTAAAGCTAAAGTACCTCTTGCAGAAATGTTTGGTTATGTAACTCAGTTACGCACCATCACCAGTGGACGTGCTTCTTCAACTATGGAATTTTCTCATTATACAGAAGCTCCAAGAGGTGTTGCAGATGAAGTTGTTGCAAAAATTAAAGGAAAAAAAGCTGAAAAAGTTTAATTATAATAGTTCTTTATACCAATAAAATGAGCCAAAAAATCAGAATCAAACTCAAATCTTACGATTATAATTTAGTCGATAAGTCTGCTGAAAAAATCGTAAAAACGGTTAAATCTACAGGTGCAGTAGTTAATGGTCCAATTCCATTGCCTACAAATAAAAAAATATTTACAGTTTTGCGTTCACCGCATGTAAATAAGAAAGCTAGAGAACAATTTCAATTATGCTCATATAAAAGATTGCTTGACATTTACAGTTCAACATCCAAAACTGTTGATGCATTAATGAGATTGGAATTGCCAAGTGGTGTTGAAGTTGAAATTAAAGTGTAAGTATCAAAAGAGTCTAAAAATCAAAAATATTAAGTTAAGAGTAAATAAAATAAATAATAATGTCAGGAATAATTGGTAAAAAAGTAGGAATGACCAGTGTTTATGATGCCAATGGTAAAATTATACCATGCACAGTAGTTGAAGCTGGTCCTTGTGTTGTTACGCAAGTAAGATCCACAGAAGTTGACGGTTACGAAGCCGTACAACTTGGTTACGAAGAACGCAAAGAAAAGCATACTTCAAAAGCCATGATGGGTCATTTTGCCAAAGCACAAACAACCCCAAAGCGCAAACTAGTTGAGTTTAAAGGATTTAGTGACGCAAAAAAGTTGGGTGATATAATTAATGTAGATCTGTTTGAAGAAGGTGATTTTGTTGATGTTGTTGGAACTTCTAAAGGGAAAGGTTTTCAAGGTGTTGTAAAACGTCATGGATTTGGTGGAGTAGGAGGGCAAACTCATGGTCAACATAACCGTTTAAGAGCTCCAGGTTCATTAGGTGCTTCATCTTTTCCTTCACGCGTATTTAAAGGAATGCGAATGGCAGGAAGAATGGGTGGAGATAGAGTTAAAGTTCAAAACTTACAAATTTTAAAAGTGTTAACCGACAAAAATCTTTTGATTATTAAAGGCTCTGTGCCTGGCGCAAAAGGTTCTTACGTTTTAGTAGAAAAATAAAATGGAATTAAAGGTAATAAACAAAGAAGGTAAAGATACGGCCAATAAGGTTGTACTTAACAAAGATATATTTGGTGTTGAGCCTAATGATCATGCTATTTACTTAGATGTAAAACAATATTTAGCAAATCAACGTCAAGGTACCCATAAAGCTAAAGAAAAGGCTGAAGTGGCTTACAGTACCAGAAAACTTAAACGTCAAAAAGGTACAGGTGGTGCACGTGCTGGTAGCAGAAAATCGGGTACCATGATTGGAGGTGGTAGATTTTTTGGACCTCGTCCTCGCAATTACAGTTTTAAATTAAACAAGAAATTAAAAGTATTGGCTAGAGCATCTGCTTTGTCATATAAGGCTAAAGACAACAAAATTACTGTTGTTGAAAACTTCTCGTTTGATGCCCCTAAAACCAAGAATTACATTCAATTAATGAAAAACTTAAATGTTTTAGATAAAAAAACATTATTAGTACTTTCAGAATTAAATAAAAATGTATATTTGTCGGCTCGAAATTTAGGCAACACAAAGGTTGTAAGTGCTTCAAATATAAACACTTACGATGTTTTAAACGCTAATAATCTGATTTTATCAGAGGGGTCTTTAGCCGAAATTGAGAAATTATTTAACTAAAATTTAAGATTTTTTCCAAAATGGAAACATTAATAAAGCCGGTAATAACCGAAAAAATGACAGCCCAAGGCGAAAAAATGAATCGATTCGGATTCATAGTTCATCCTGATGCCAATAAAATTGATATCAAGAAGGCTGTAGAACAAACATATAATGTTAACGTTGTAAACGTTTGGACTCAAAATTATATCGGTAAAATTAAAACCCGTAATACTAAAAGAGGTCCTGTTTCTGGAGTTACAAATCGCCACAAAAAAGCGGTAGTTTCCTTAAAAGCTGGTGAGACAATTGATTTTTACAGTAATATTTAATTAAAAGATGGCACTAAGAAAATTACGTCCATTAACGCCTTCACAGCGTTTTAAAATGGCAAATACTTTTGAAGAAGTAACAGCTTCAAAACCTGAAAAGAGTTTAATTGAACCTGTAAAAAAGTCTGGAGGTAGAGATTATACTGGTAAAATGACAATGCGCTATATTGGTGGCGGTCACAAAAAGAATTATCGTATAATCGACTTTAAAAGAAGTAAAGACGGTATTGAAGGCACGGTTAAAACCATTGAATACGATCCTAATCGTAGCGCTCGTATTGCCTTGGTATTCTACAAAGATGGAGAAAAAAGATATATGATTGCTCCAGCTGGTCTTAAAGTAGGACAAACCGTTGTTTCTGGAAAAGGTGCTGCTCCTGAAGTTGGAAATGCATTGTTTTTAAGTGAAATCCCTCTAGGTACTATAATTCATGCTATTGAACTACACCCAGGACAAGGTGCAGTAATGGCAAGAAGTGCAGGAACTTATGCACAATTGGCCGCACGTCAAGATAAATATGCAGTGGTAAAAATGCCTTCTGGAGAAACTAGAATGATTTTACTTACTTGTAAAGCAACCATTGGTGCTGTGTCTAATGCTGATCACAACTTGGAAATCAGTGGTAAAGCTGGTCGTTCACGTTGGTTGGGACGTAGACCTAGAACTAGACCAGTAGTTATGAATCCTGTTGATCATCCAATGGGTGGTGGTGAAGGAAGAGCTTCTGGTGGTCACCCACGCTCACGCAAGGGGATTCCAGCAAAAGGATTCAAAACCAGATATCCTAAAAAAGCATCTAATAGATATATAATAGAAAGAAGAAAAAAATAATAATATTAATTGGTTTAATGGCACTTGTTATCTAACTTATGTAACAAGAGTTCACAACTAAAAACGCATCAAATGGCACGTTCACTCAAAAAAGGTCCTTACATCGACCACAAATTAGAAAAGAAAGTTTTGGCAGTAGTTGCCAGTGGTAAAAAAACCGTTATCAAAACTTGGTCTAGAAGATCAATGATTACTCCTGATTTTGTGGGTCAAACTATAGCTGTGCACAATGGAAATAAATTTATTCCAGTGTATGCAACTGAAAATATGGTGGGACATAAACTAGGTGAATTTTCACCAACCAGAAATTTTAGAGGTCACGCTGGTCAAAAGAAAGATAAAGGTTCTAAATAATTTTGTAAGGAAATAAATCATGGGAGTTAGAAAACATAAAGCAGCCGAAGCACGTAAAGAGGCAAACAAAACTACTAGTTTTGCAAAACTAAATAATTGTCCAACCTCACCTCGTAAAATGAGGTTAGTTGCTGATATGGTAAGAGGTTTAAACATTGATAAAGCTCTTTACCTTTTAAAGTACAATCCGAAGGAAGCTTCTGGTCGTTTGGAAAAATTATTATTATCAGCCATTTCCAATTGGAGAGCAAAAAATGAAGGTCTTAGATTAGAAGAAAGCAACCTATACATTAAAGAGGTTTTTGTTGACAGTGGACTACAAATGAAAAGATTACGTACAGCACCTCAAGGAAGAGGATATAGAATTAGAAAGCGTTCTAACCATGTTACATTGGTTTTGGACAGTAAATCAGCAGTTAATTAATATTTAATTTTTCAAAGAATTCATGGGACAAAAAGCGAACCCGATAAGCAACAGATTAGGAATCATCAAAGGATGGGATTCTAATTGGTATGGTGGAAATAACTATGCTGACAAAATAGTTGAAGATTATAAAATTCGTAATTACTTAAATGCTCGTTTGGCAAAAGGTAGTATTTCGAAAATTATCATTGAAAGAACTCTAAAATTAATTACAGTTACTATAAATACTGCTCGTCCAGGAATTATTATTGGTAAGGGAGGAAAAGAAGTTGACAAACTTAAAGAGGAGTTGAAAAAAATTACCAAAAAAGATGTACAAATCAACATATACGAAATTAAGCGCCCTGAATTAGATGCTCAATTGGTAAGCGATAGTATAGCGCGTCAAATAGAAGGTAGAATATCATTTAGAAGGGCAATTAAAACTGCAATTGCATCATCAATGAGAATAGGAGCAGAAGGAATAAAGGTAAGCATATCTGGTCGTTTAGCTGGTGCTGAAATGGCAAGAACAGAACATTACAAAGAAGGTAGAACTCCTTTACATACATTTAGAGCAGATATTGATTATTCTTTGTCTGAAGCCCACACCACATATGGTAGATTAGGAATTAAAGTATGGATTTGCAAAGGTGAAATCTACGGTAAACGTGACTTATCACCTAATATTGGTCAATCTGCTACAACTGGAGTAACTGCTGGAAAACCAGAAAGAAACACACAAGGTAGAGGCGGAAATGGAAAGCCAAGAAGCGGTGGAAATAACGCTGGAAAAAAAAGAACAGGTAAATAATACAAAGAATTTTTGATTATCAATAATATTTAAACAAGATGCTACAGCCTAAAAGAACGAAGTTTCGTAAAATGCACAAAATGAAAATGAAGGGTAACGCCATGCGCGGGAACCAAATTGCATTAGGGTCATTTGCGATAAAAGCTGAAGAAGGAGCTTGGATTACAGCTAGACAAATTGAAGCAGCTCGTATAGCTGTGACAAGGTTTATGAAAAGGGAAGGACAAATTTGGATACGTATATTTCCTGATAAGCCAATTACTAAAAAACCAGCAGAGGTGCGTATGGGAAAAGGAAAAGGTGCTCCTGAATATTGGGTTGCTGTAGTAAAACCTGGAAGAATTATTTTTGAAGCTGATGGTGTTCCTTTAGCAACAGCTAAGGAGGCATTAAGATTAGCAGCTCAAAAGTTGCCAATTACTACCAAGTTTATTGTTAGAAGAGATTATAAAGAAGATACAGTTTAGTTCATATAAAAGTATCGTAATACATCATACAATGTTAAAACAATCAGTAATAAAAGAGTTCAGTGATGGAGAATTGAACGAGCGTTTTTCAGTAGAAAGTGCTTCACTTTCAAAAATGCAAATGAATCATGCCATTTCGCCATTGGAGAATCCGTTAATCATCAGAACAACACGTAGAAATGTTGCACGTTTAGCAACAGAAATTAATAAAAGAAAAAATAAATAATCATGGAAAGAAACCTTCGCAAAGAAAGAGTTGGTTTAGTAGTTAGCAACAAAATGGACAAATCCATAGTTGTATCTATTGAGCGCAAGGTAAAACACCCTAAGTATGGAAAATTCGTTAAGAAAACTTCAAAATTTGTAGCTCATGACGAAAATAATGCCTGCAGCATAGGGGATACTGTTAAAATTATGGAAACTCGCCCTTTAAGCAAAACTAAAAACTGGCGATTGGTTGAAGTACTTGAAAAAGTGAAATAATAGGTTTTAGAGACTCTTTGAGATTTAAATAAAAAAAAATGATACAACAGGAATCAAGACTATCAGTAGCAGACAATAGCGGAGCAAAGGAAGTACTTTGTATACGTGTGTTGGGTGGAACCAAAAGAAGGTACGCTTCAGTTGGTGACAAAATTATAGTAAGTATTAAACACAGCTTGCCAAGCGGAAATGTTAAAAAAGGAACAGTTTCTAAAGCAGTGGTTGTTAGAACAGCCAAAGAAGTTAAACGTCAGGATGGCTCATACATCAGATTTGATGATAATGCAGTAGTTCTTTTAAACGCAGCTGATGAAATGAGAGGTACTCGTATTTTTGGTCCCGTAGCTAGAGAGTTGAGAGAAAAACAATTTATGAAAATAGTTTCATTAGCTCCTGAGGTGCTATAATTAAATAATAATCATGCAAACTAAATTACACATAAAAAAAGGCGATACGGTGAAAGTAATTGCCGGTGACTCAAAAGGTCAAGAAGGCAAGGTGCTTGAAATCGATCGCGCCAAGTTAAGAGCCATTGTTGAAGGGGTAAATCTTGTTTCAAAACATGCTAAACCAAATGCAACAAATCCACAAGGTGGAATAGTTAAACAAGAAGCTTCCATTCATATTTCTAACTTAATGCTAAGTTTAGGTGGTAAAACTACCAAAGTTGGTAGAAAAAGAAATGAAGAAGGTAAAATAGTTCGTTACGCTAAAAAATCAGGGGAGGTTATAAAATAATGACTTACGTTCCAAGACTTAAAGAGAAATACGCGAAGGATGTTGTTCCAGCGTTAAAAAAGCAATTCGAGTATAAAAGCGCCATGCAGGTGCCTCGTTTGCAAAAAATATGCATTAACCAAGGTATAGGTTCTGCAGTGTCAGATAAAAAACTTATTGATTCTGCATTAGCCGATATGGCCACGATTACAGGCCAGAAAGCTATCGCTACTAAATCAAAAAAGGATATTTCTAACTTTAAATTACGTAAAGGTGTTCCAATTGGAATAAAAGTAACTTTACGTGGTGATAAAATGTATGAGTTTTTAGATAGATTAATTTCTGTTGCATTACCTCGTATTCGTGATTTCCGAGGTGTAAATGAAAAATCTTTTGATGGAAAAGGTAACTATACTATGGGAGTGACAGAACAAATCATTTTTCCAGAAATACAAATAGATAAAGTAAATAAAATAATGGGTATGGATATCACTTTCGTGACTTCATCTCCAACAGATGCTGAAGCATTTGCTTTATTAAAACAATTCGGCATTCCATTTAAAAACCAAAAAAACTAAGAAAGGAATATGGCAAAAGAATCAATGAAGGCAAGAGAGGTTAAAAGAATCAAACTTGCTGATCAATATGCTGAAAAAAGAGCTGCTTTGAAAGCTGCTGGAGATTTTGTAGGTTTGCAAAAATTACCAAGAAATTCAGCACCTGTTAGACAGAGAAATCGTTGCAAACTTACAGGTAGACCAAGAGGTTATATGAGACAGTTTGGCTTATCTCGTATTACTTTCAGAGAAATGGCTTTACATGGTAAAATACCAGGAGTTGTTAAAGCCAGCTGGTAAAATATATAGAAATAATTAATTAGTATTAATATAATTATCTTGCGTGCGAGATAACATATAATAAAAAAATGACAGATCCAATATCAGATTATCTAACAAGATTAAGAAACGCCATTCAGGCCAATCACAGAGTGGTAGAGATTCCAGCCTCTAACATGAAAAAGGAAATAACTAAAATCCTTTTTGAAAAAGGTTATATTTTAAATTACAAATTTGAAGATAACAACGTTCAAGGTAATATTAAAATTGCTTTGAAATATCACCAAACTAATAAACTTAATGCGATTAGAACCTTGTTACGTGTAAGCAAACCAGGTCTTAGAAAGTACGCAGGCCATTCAAACCTACCTAAAGTGATGAATGGTTTAGGAATTGCAATTATTTCTACTTCTAAAGGTCTAATGACAGATAAAGAAGCAAGAAATTTGAATATCGGTGGTGAAGTTATTTGTTACATCTCTTAAATTATTTAGCAATGTCAAGGATAGGAAAATTACCCATAGAACTTCCCTCAGGTGTTGAGGTAAAGGTATCACCTTCAAATTTGGTGACCGTAAAAGGAAAGTTAGGAGAGTTAACTCAGCAACTAAAAGATGGAGTTTCAATTGAAATTACCGAAGGAAAGGTTGAATTAAAAAGAGCCAGCGATGAAAAGCAACACAAAGCAATGCACGGATTATATCGTTCTTTGTTAGCTAATATGGTAAAAGGTGTTTCTGAAGGATATAAAGTGGAACAAGAACTTGTAGGAGTTGGATATAGAGCTGCTAATACTGGTCAAATGTTGGAATTAACTTTAGGATATTCACATAATATAAGTTTAGAATTACCTAAAGAAATAAAGGTAGCAACAGCCACTGAAAGAGGTAAAAACCCAACAATAACAATGACAAGTTATGATAAGCAATTATTAGGTCAAGTAGCTGCGAAAATTCGTTCGTTACGTCCACCTGAGCCATACAAAGGAAAAGGTATTAAATTTGTTGGTGAAGAACTTCGCAGAAAAGCTGGAAAATCAGCAGGTAAATAATAGATTTTAAACAAATAATAAGTAAATAAAATGGCTTTAACTAAAGAAGCAAGAAGGGAACGTATTAAAAGGAGAATCCGTAAAGTAGTAACTGGAGATGCTCAAAACCCTCGCTTATCAGTTTTCAGAAGTAATAAACAAATATATGCACAATTAATTGATGACTCAACCGGTCGCACAATTGTGGCAACATCTTCAAAAGTGAAAGAAATTGCTGATCAAAAAGTAAATAAAATAGAACAAGCTCGTTTGGTAGGTAAATCTCTTGCAGAGAAGGCTCAAGCGGCAGGATTAAACAGCGCAAGATTTGATAGAAATGGTTATTTATATCATGGAAGAATAAAGTCATTGGCTGATGCAGCAAGAGAAGCTGGTTTAAATTTTTAGTATTTATATTGCAATAAAAAAATAAATGTCAAACGCACAAATTAAAAAAGTAAGATCAAGTGACATTGAACTTAAGGACAAATTAGTAAGTGTTCAACGTGTTACAAAAGTTACCAAAGGAGGTAGAACTTTTAGTTTTTCTGCTATTGTTGTAGTAGGAGATGAGCACGGTGTTGTTGGTTATGGTTTAGGTAAAGCAAAAGAAGTTACTGATGCTATTACTAAAGGAATTGAAGACGCAAAGAAGAATTTAATTAAAGTTCCTATTATTAAAGGAACTGTTCCTCATGAGCAATATGGTAAATACAGTGGTGCTAGAGTTTTTCTTAAGCCTGCAGCTCATGGTACTGGTGTAATAGCTGGTGGTGCAATGCGTGCAGTACTAGAAAGTGTAGGTGTTACTGATGTATTGGCTAAGTCAAAAGGATCTTCAAATCCACATAATGTGGTTAAAGCCACCATCGATGCCCTTGTTCAAATGAGAGATGCAATTACTGTTTCTCAACAAAGAGGTGTGAGTATGCAAAGAGTTTTTAACGGATAATAAAATAAAGCTTAAACATGGCTAAAATTAAAATAACTCAGGTAAAAAGCGGAATTGACCGTCCTGAAAATCAAAAGAGAACCTTGAGGGCATTAGGTTTTACCAAGATGCATCAAATTCTTGAAAAAGAGGACAACGCAAACATTCGCGGTATGATAAATAAGGTTCATCACCTTGTTACAATAATTAAGTAATAACGTTTATTTCAACGAAATAATGAATTTAAGTAATTTAAAGCCTGCAGAAGGCTCAACAAAAAATAGAAAAAGAATTGGTAGAGGACAGGGCTCAGGAAGAGGTGGTACATCTACTCGTGGTCATAAAGGAGCTAAATCTCGTTCTGGTTACAAGAGCAAGGTTGGTTTTGAAGGTGGTCAAATGCCATTACAAAGAAGAATTCCAAAAGTTGGATTTAAAAATATCAATAGGGTTGAATATAGAGGTATAAATTTAGATGCCTTGCAAATTTTAGCCGATAAAACTAAATCTGCTGTTGTGGATATGGCAATCTTAATGCAAAATGGCCTTGCATCTAAAAATGACTTAATAAAAATTTTAGGTCGTGGAGAAATAAAGGCTAAATTAGATGTAAAAGTTCATGCATTTTCAGCCTCAGCAAAAGCTGCAATTGAAAACGCAGGTGGTACAGCAGTAACGCTCTAATAATATTATGAAAAGTTTTATCAATACTTTAAAAAACATTTACAAGATTGAAGAGTTAAGAACAAGAATTCTTAACACTCTTGGTTTCTTGTTAATTTACCGTCTTGGTTCATTTATTGTGCTGCCAGGCGTTGATTCAGAAGCTCTTCAAGCCGCAAATGGCAATCCATCTGGATTGGCCGGATTGATTAATATCTTTGCTGGTGGTGCTTTTTCAAGAGCCTCCATATTTGCATTGGGTATTATGCCGTATATTTCTGCTTCCATTGTGATGCAGTTATTAGGTTTAGCCATTCCTCATTTTCAACGTTTACAAAAAGAGGGTGAGAGCGGTAGAAAAAAAATCAATCAATATACTCGTTTTTTAACTGTTTTGGTAACTGTTTTGCAAGCTCCAGGCTACATTGCTTCACAAATACCTGTAACTGCAAGATTGCATAATGATACTATGTTTTGGGCTTCATCCATTATTATTCTCCTATCAGGTACCATTTTTATCATGTGGCTTGGTGAGAAAATTACGGATAAAGGAATTGGTAACGGTATTTCATTGATTATTATGATTGGAATTATAGCTAATTTGCCTGTATCATTTATTCAAGAGTTTGTTTCAAGATTAGAAAACTCAGGTGGTGGCTTAGTAATTTTATTAGTAGAATTGGTTGGATTATTTTTAATTATAGTAGTATCTATCCTCCTGGTTCAAGGAACTAGAAAAATTCCGGTTCAATTTGCCAAGAAAATTGTTGGTGCAAAACAATACGGAGGAGTAAGACAATATATTCCATTAAAGGTGAATGCAGCTGGAGTAATGCCAATTATTTTTGCTCAAGCTATTATGTTTATACCATTAACTATTGCTGGATTTTCTGAATCAACTTCGGTTAACAGCTTTGTTACAGTTATTTCTGATTACACTGGCTTTTGGCATAATTTTATGTTCGCACTTATGATTATAGCATTTACCTATTTTTATACTGCGATAACCATTAACCCTAATCAAATGGCTGATGATATGAAAAGAAATGGTGGTTTTATTCCAGGCGTTAAACCAGGAAAGGATACAGCTAGTTTTATTGACGCTGTGATGTCTAAAATTACTTTTCCAGGATCATTATTTTTAGCTTTTGTTGCTATTTTGCCAGCATTTGCAACTAAATTAGGAATAAATGCTCAATTTGCCCATTTTTATGGTGGTACATCATTGTTAATATTAGTTGGGGTGGTTTTAGATACCCTACAACAAATTGAAAGTCATTTATTGATGCGTCATTATGACGGATTAATGAAAAGTGGTAGAATAAAAGGTAGAAGTAACCCATCAGCAGTTTCGATGGTTACCAATTAAGAAAATATAAGCAAAAAAAATGCTTTATTATAAAACGAAAGAGGAGATTGAGTTAATAAGAATTAGTTCTTTACTTGTTGGAAAAACCTTAGCAGAAGTTGCTAAGTATATAAAACCAGGTGTTAAAACCATTGATTTAGATAAAATTGCTGATCAATTTATTCAAGATCATGGAGCAAAGGCTGCTTTCAAAGGATATGATGGATTTCCAAATGCATTATGCATTTCAGTTAATTCGGCAGTTGTTCATGGATTGCCAAATGCATATGAATTGAAGGATGGAGATATAATTTCGGTTGATTGTGGAGTTGTAAAAAATGATTTTTATGGTGATTCGGCCTATACTTTTAGTGTTGGCAATGTTAGTCCAGAAATTCAGAAACTGTTAGATGTAACAAAAGAAAGTTTGTATGAAGGAATTCGTCAGGCAGTTGCAGGTAAGAGAGTTGGAGATATTGGTGAGGCAGTACAAAATCATGCAGAGCGCGCTGGGTTTTCAGTGGTACGAGAGTTGGTTGGTCATGGAGTTGGAAGAAGTTTACATGAGTCGCCTGAAGTGCCTAATTATGGAAAAAGAGGTAAAGGCACCTTGCTTCAGAGTGGTTTAGTTATTGCAATTGAGCCAATGATAAACATGGGTAGGAAAGAGGTGCTAAGGGATAAAGATGGATGGACTATTAAAACAGCAGATAACAAATTGTCGGCACATTTCGAACACACAGTTGCTATACAAAAAGAAAAGGCAGATGTTTTGTCCACCTTTGAATATATAGAGGAAGTATTAAATAAAAGTAAATAAATATAAATAGATGCCTAAACAGTCATCAATAGAGCAAGATGGAACAATAATAGAAGCGTTAAGTAATGCCATGTTTCGAGTTGAGTTAGAAAACGGACATGTAATTACAGCGCATATTTCGGGTAAAATGAGAATGCATTATATTCGTATTTTACCTGGAGACAAAGTAAAAGTTGAAATGAGTCCTTATGATTTAACAAAAGGAAGAATTTCATTTAGATATAAATAATTTTACCGATTGAAATATTGGTAGTATGCTATAAAAACAAAAAAAATGAAAGTAAGAGCATCCATTAAAAAAAGAAGTGCCGAGTGCAAAATTGTACGCAGAAAAGGGCGCTTGTATGTTATTAACAAGAAGAATCCTAAGTTTAAACAAAGACAAGGGTAAAAGATTTATTAAATAGATATCACTTACAGCAATGGCAAGAATTTCGGGTATTGATTTACCAAAAAACAAAAGAGGTGAAATAGGTTTGACCTATATTTACGGGATTGGCAGAAGAACTGCACAGTCAATTTTATCTGAAGCAGGTGTTGATTGGAACACTAAAGTTCAAGATTGGAATGACGACCAATTAACAAAAATCCGTAATATCATTAACGATAATTACAAGGTTGAAGGGGCTTTGAGGTCTGAAGTTCAGTTAAGTATTAAGCGCTTAATGGATATTGGATGTTACAGAGGAGTGCGTCACCGTGTAGGTTTACCTGTAAGAGGGCAAACAACTAAAAATAACGCTAGAACACGCAAAGGCAAAAAGAAAACAGTTGCCAATAAGAAAAAGGTAACTAAATAATATTTAACGTAAATAAACGATTAATTTAAAATGGCAAAAACAGTAAAAACAGCCAAGAAGAGAGTAGTTAATGTTGATCCAAGTGGAGAGGCACATATCAATGCTACTTTTAATAATATAATTATTTCTCTTACAAATCATAAGGGAGAAGTTATATCTTGGTCATCAGCAGGGAAAATGGGTTTTAAAGGCTCAAAGAAAAACACTCCTTATGCAGCTCAAATGGCAGGTGAAGATTGTTCAAAAGTTGCTCATGAAGCAGGTTTAAGAAAGGTAAAAGTGTTTGTAAAAGGCCCTGGTGCAGGTAGAGAATCAGCAATTAGAAGCATTTCTAATTCTGGTATTGAAGTAACAGAGATAATGGATATTACTCCAATTCCTCATAATGGATGTCGTCCAGCTAAAAGAAGAAGAGTTTAGTTCATTATCAATAAACAAAAGTATTATTTCATTTAATTATATAAGAAATGGCAAGGTATAGAGGCCCACAGTCGAAAATTGCAAGAAAATTTAGAGAACCAATTTTTGGCGCTGATAAAGCATTAGAAAAAAAGAATTATCCTCCGGGGATGCATGGTTTAGCAAAGAAACGTGCTAAACAATCTGAATACGCAATACAGTTGCAAGAAAAGCAAAAGGCGAAATACACTTATGGTATTTTAGAAAAGCAATTTGCAAATATTTTCGATAGAGCATCAAGAGCTCATGGTGTAACTGGTGAAGTTTTAATTCAATTAATAGAATTAAGATTAGATAACACTGTTTATCGTTTAGGTATTGCGCCAACTAGAATGGCAGCACGTCAAATAGTATCACACCGCCATATTACAGTAAATGGAAAAGTTGTAAATATTCCATCTTACACATTAAAAGTTGGTGATGTTGTAGCTATTCGTGAAAAATCAAAAAGCTTAGAAGTAATCAATCATTCGATAGCATCAACTAGCCGCTCTTTCCCATGGTTAGATTGGAATGGCGATAAAAACGAAGGTAAGCTTATAGCTGTGCCAGCAAGGTCAGAAGTTCCTGAGAATATTAAGGAGCAACTTATTGTGGAATTGTACTCACGTTAATCAGGTTAAAAAATAAATTTTAATTAAACATAATATACACCAATGGCAATATTAGCATTCCAAAGACCTGATAAGGTAATCATGCTTAATTCAACAGATCATGAAGGTCAATTTGAATTTCGTCCGTTAGAGCCCGGATATGGTATTACTGTGGGAAATGCCCTCAGAAGAATATTACTTTCATCGCTTGAAGGTTTTGCAATCACTTACATCAAGATTGAAGGAGTGGATCACGAATTTTCCACTATTAAAGGAGTTGTGGAGGATGTGACCGAAATAATACTTAACTTAAAGCAAGTTCGTTTTAAGAAACAAATTGAAGGTACCGAAAACGAGCGTTTAGTTGTTAGCGTGAGTGGAAAAAGTACTTTTACTGCTGGCGATATTGGAAAGTTTACCAATGGTTTTCAAGTATTAAATCCTGACTTAGTGATTTGCAATATGGAAAGCACGGTGAAATTGAAGATTGAGATGATGATTGAAAAAGGAAGAGGTTATGTTCCTGCAGAAGAAAACAAGCCAAACAATGCTGTTGCTGGATTAATTCCTATTGACGCCATATATACTCCAATTAAAAATGTAAAATATAGTGTTGAGAATTTTCGTGTTGAACAAAAAACCGATTACGAAAAATTAATCATTGACATAAACACTGATGGCTCAATTCATCCTAAAGAAGCTTTAAAAGAAGCAGCTAAGATTTTGATACATCATTTCATGTTGTTTTCTGATGAGCGTATTACATTGGATGTGGAAGAGAAAAAGGAAACTGAAGAATTTGATGAGCATTCACTACATATGCGTCAATTGCTTAAGACTAAATTGTATGATATGGATTTATCTGTTCGTGCTTTAAATTGTTTGAAAGCTGCTGATGTTGAAACCTTGGGTGAGCTTGTTGCTTTCAATAAAAATGACCTTTTGAAGTTCAGAAATTTTGGTAAAAAATCATTGACTGAATTGGAAGAACTTGTAGCTTCAAAAAATCTACAGTTTGGAATGAATGTAGCTAAATATAAATTAGATAAAGACTAAAGATAAGGAAAAGGCTATCGGAAATAAAATCTAGATAGCACTTCTAAAAATTAAAATAAAATGAGACACGGAAAAAAATTAAACCACTTAGGCAGAACAAACTCGCACCGTAAAGCAATGATGGCTAATATGGCATGTTCATTGATTATGCACAAGCGAATCAATACTACTGTAGCTAAAGCTAAAGCTTTACGTACCTATGTTGAACCATTGATTACCAAATCAAAAAACGATACTACTCATAGTCGCAGAACTGTGTTTGCATACTTAAAGCAAAAAGAAGCTGTAGCAGCGTTATTTCGTGAGGTTGGTGTAAAAGTAGCTACACGTGCAGGTGGATATACAAGAATATTAAAAACAGGAACCCGTTTAGGAGATAATGCTGAAATGTGCATGATTGAATTAGTTGATTTCAACGAGTTTATACAAGACACACCAAAGGCTGCTCCAGTTAAAAAAGCTACACGTAGAAGCCGTGGAGGTAAAAAGGCAGAAGGAACTACAGATGCTGCCACCACTGCAAATACAGAGGAAGCACCTGCAGCAGAAAAGCCAAAAAGAGCATCAAGAGCTAAAAAGAAAGACGATACCCAAGAATAAATTTAGGTTATAAATTGGTTAATGAGAAAAAGCTGTTCGGATATCCGAACAGCTTTTTTGTTGTAATCTAGCTCATTAAATGAGGCCTATTTTTATGATGAAGTTTGATGTTTTAAACTTTATACTTGGTGTGGCATATAAAATTAATTACATCGTCTCAATAGTTTAATTTATTGCTATAAGATGCAAATGTCAATACTTCTAAAAAAGGCTGTTAAAACCTATATTAATTAGTCGTCCCTCAAAAAGTGCAATTCCTATAGGCCTATTGGATTTCCTAA
>DAORKI010000020.1:0-45270 GCA_035439485.1 Bacteroidia bacterium | reverse complement strand
ACAAGGCCAACATCTCTCCCGTTTAAAAATGACTTTTTGAGGGACGACTAATTAGAGTTTTTTGGATTATTTGATTTCGAAGTCAAGCAATAGTTTTTTATCAATACTTGCTTTTAAACGATCTCCAATTTTAATTGGGCCAACACCCGCAGGTGTTCCGGTAAAAATTAAGTCACCTGTTTTGAGAGTAATAAATTGCGAAACATAGGCAATAATTTGTTCAAATGAAAAAATCATATCACTTGAAATTCCTTGCTGTACTTGTTGCTCATTCAATAATAAATCGAATTGAATTTGCTTTTTGTTACTTAATTCAGAAAGGGGAATAAAATTACCGATTACAGCACTTTGATCAAATGCTTTTGCTTTTTCCCAGGGCAGACCTTTTTCCTTACAATGTTGCTGTATATCGCGCGCAGTGAAATCAATACCAACCGTTATTTGCTCAAAATATTTATGCGCGAATTGGGGTAAAATTGATTTTCCGTTTTTACTTATTTTTATCACTAACTCAACCTCATAATGGATTTCATTTGAAAAGGAAGGAAAGTAAAATGCTGCATTATCCTTTAATAAAGCAGTATCGGGTTTCATGAAAAAAACAGGAGACGTTGGTACAGCGTTATTTAATTCTTTTGCATGCTCACTATAATTTCGTCCTATGCAAATAATTTTCATAAACTTTGATAGTTAAAATTAGGCTTGTAGTTCGGGTTGCTTACTCATGTATTCTTCGGCCTTTTCAACCATATCGGTAGATCCAATAAATAATGGTACTCTTTGGTGAATATCAGTAGGTTCAATTTCTAAAATTCTATTAAAACCATCAGTTGCTTTAGAACCTGCTTGCTCAGCCAAAAATGCCAATGGGTTGCATTCGTATAATAATCTTAATTTGCCATTGGGCGATTTATATGTAGGTGGATAAATATAAATCCCTCCTTTTATTAAATTTCTATGAAAATCGGCAACCAAAGAACCAATATATCTTAATGTATATGGTCGATTTGTAGCTTTATCAAGCTCTTGACAGTATTTGATATATTCTTTAACTCCCAAAGGAAAATGCACAAAATTACCTTGATTGATAGAATAAATTTCGCCCATTTTGGGTGCTTTCATATCAGGATGCGATAAGCAAAATTCGCCAATAGATGGGTCAAGAGTAAAGCCATTAACCCCATTTCCTGTGGTATAAACAAGCATAGTTGAAGAGCCATAAATTACATAACCTGCTGCAACTTGCTCTGTACCTTTTTGTAAAAAATCTTCAATACAACCAGGTCCATTAGGTGCAGATTTACGTCTGTAAATTGAAAAAATGGTACCTATGGAAACATTCACATCTATGTTTGAAGAACCGTCAAGCGGGTCAATACAAACAACATATTTTGCATTTTGAGAAACAACATTATCAATAGGAATAAATTCTTCATTTTCTTCAGAAGCAATTGCACAGCATTCGCCACCTGAACTTAAGGCACTAATAAATTGCTCATTGGCAAAGGTGTCAAGTTTTTTTACGCTTTCGCCTTGAACATTAGTTTCGCCAGCTTCACCTAAGATATCAACTAATCCAGCCTTGTTTACTTCACGGTTTACAATTTTAGCTGCTATTCCAATATCTCTTAACAAACGTGATAATTCTCCTTTTGAGTAAGGAAACTCAGCTTGTCTTTCGATAATAAACTGACCAAGTGTGGTAACCATTTTTTTAAACTCCATAATCTATATTATTTTGGTTTGCGAATATCGTAAAATTAACATTAAAATAGTGGTTTTTTATACAATTGTGAATCTAATAGTGCAAAACACACATAAATTGAGCTAAAATCAGCTTTGAATTAATTATTTCAAACAATTGCAGCCCATAGAAAACTGTATATCAGCCTGTGGCAACAACGATTTAATTTTGGATTTATGCTCATCACTCATCATAATTCCTCTTAAATCAACATATTTTAAATTGGTAAGTGATTTTATTTCATCAGGAAAGCTTTCAATTTCATTGCTCCAAAGGTCAAGAAGCTCTAAATTGAGGAGCTTACCCATAGTGGTAGGTAGCAATGCAATATTATTTTGAAAGGCAATAATTTTTCTCAATTCGGTTAAATTTCCAATTTGAATTGGAAGGGTGGTGAGTTGATTATTGGCTAAACTTATTTCACGTAATTTGCTCAACTTTTGAATGTCTTCTGGGATTTCATTCAATTTATTTTTACTCAAATCAAGAATTTCTAAATTTTTGAATAGAAAAATTTCGCTAGGTAGCTTTTTAAGTTTTTTATGTTTTAAACTTAAATAACGCACACTGTCGGGCGAAAGTAAACCTTCCTCAATTGATGTGTAAATTTTATAATCAACTTCAGAAAGACCTTTTTGATAAACTTGGGCTTGACATAAATTTAGCGCTAATAAACAAAGCAAAGCCAAGTGAAAACGTATTCTATTATGATTCCTTTTCATTGAATTAAATTTTTGAGTACGTTTTCCTTATCTAAAGCTAATTGTATTTTTAAATCATCCACTGAATTATATTTAACTTCATCTCGTAATTTACGAATAAAGTAAACAGTAATTTCTTTATGATAAATTTCTTGATTAAAATCAAAAATATTAACTTCAATAGTAATTGGTCCATTATTAGTAACAGTTGGGTTTTTGCCAATACTAAGCATTCCATCATATGAATGGTTGTTGTATTTAACTTTTACTGCATAAACACCTATGGGTGGTACCAATTTGTATTGGTCAGCAATTTCAATGTTGGCAGTAGGAAAACCAAGGGTTCTTCCAAGTTGTTTTCCTTTTACCACTTTGCCTGTAAGCATAAACTTATATCCAAGATATTTATTAGCAGTTTGAATGTCACCTAACTCAATGGCTTGTCTTATTTTAGATGAACTAATGGCAACATGGTCAATATCTTTGGCAGGAATTTCTTCCACATCAAACCCATATAGGGAACCAAATTCCAATAAATGAGCAAAAGTTCCTTCTCTGTTTCTACCAAAATGATGGTCGTATCCGATGACTAATTTTTTTGCTTTAAGTTTGTTTGCTAGAATATTTCTTACAAACTCTAAAGAAGAAAGTCTCGAAAACTCTTTGGTGAAGGGAATTACTACCAAATGGTCAATACCACACGAAGCTAATAATTGTTCCTTTTCAAATTGGGTGTTCAGCATTTTAATTTGGTTATCGTCTGGAAACAAAACCATTCGAGGGTGTGGAAAAAATGTAACTAAAACCGATTCACCTTGAATTTTTTTTGCAACTGCTAATAATTTTTCGATAATAGTTTTATGGCCAATATGCACACCATCAAAAGTTCCTGTGGTAACAGCTGAATTGGTTAGCTCTGAAATGGATTCTAAATCGTAATGTATTTTCACTTCAATAGTATGAATTTACAAATTTATATTTTAAAAATTGAATGTTCACATTTTAATTATTTCGAGACCAATATTTTTTCAAATTTTTTAAATTTTGTAATACCGAAATCATAAATTAAAAATAAACTTAATATTAAAAATGGAATAGCTGGTACTTTATAACGCACAGCTGCACCTAGCACAGGAGTAGTTAAACCAACCAATGTGTATAAAGTAAAAACAAACATGCACGAGAAAACAATTATTTTTTGTATTGATTTTTCATGAGGTTTAAAGTTATTAAGCACAATTAAAATTAATATTACAATGGCAATATTTTCTGCGCAAGCAAAGAATGAAAGCATATTTTCAATATCAAAAATAAAGGGCCTAAAAAATACATTTATGAAAGCTTCAGGAAATAAAGCAAAAACACTTTTGTAATTAGGCATTAAGCGTTTCAATGAAATGGCACTACCTGTTGGTGCCAATTCTTTAATTACCAAATATTGATTTCCATTATTTTTTACAATTAAAGTGTCTGAGTAACCTGGATTTTTCCAATGATGGTAAATAGTTCCATCTTTAAGTTTCACAATACTTGTATTCTCTGCACTATTGGTGCTAATCAAAGAATTTTTATGAAGGGTAAAAATAGTATCATAAGGGGAATTTGTATTTACTAGATAAACGCCTCCAATGGATAAATTGATAAAATCATTTTGTTTTTTTGACAGTTTTTGTAGTGGTAAATTATTTAATAATGTATTAAATGAATAAGCGCAAAAAAGACATACAAATATGGTAAGGACCAAATTATAAGTGATAGTTTTTTTCTTAAAAATACCTATGGTAAATAAAAACATTAAAGAGGGTAACATAGATAAAGCCACATAAAATTTTGAATAAAAAATACCTGCAAATGAAATTAAACCTAATAGCAGAGTACTTAATTTTATTGTAGAATATTTAAACAAATTATAATTAAATACACCTATAAAAAATATAAGAATACCTTCTTTCATTATTCCCGATGACCAAAACATGACCGATGGAATACCAAAACATGCAATTAAGAGTAATATTTCTTTTTGTATAAAATACTTTTCAAAGCTTAAGAAAATAAGAAAGAGTCCAATAAATGATAAAAAGACAACAGCAATTAAATGAAGATAAATATTTCCTCTGCTCAGTGGAAGAAGTAGTAAATTAAATCTTATCACCATTCTAGAATCATTAATGACAGAAGCACTTTCTTCTTGATACCAAAAGCTCAGTTGTTGAGTTATGATTTTACTTTTGTTATTGAATTCTATTCCAGTTAACACACTTAAATAGCTTAAAGGTTCGTTTTTTGTGAGATGAAATATTTTACTTGCATCATTGAAGTATTTGTGCATGTCACTTGTTTGGTTATCGCTATAATGCACGGTATAAACAAGGAAAAAACATATTCCAAATAATAACTTTAGCGTAAAAATGATGCAAAAAACTTTTGGGTTTATTCTACATTTTTTAAACAAATCCCATTTTAAAATGAGAATATTAAAACCAATTGCAAAAAGTAAGAAAATTAATATTTGCATATAAATAATGACATAGCAAAGAAACAACAATTGCACTGTTTTTCAAGGTTTTTGTTGAAATATTAAAAAAATGATTTGTTTTTATCTTTAAAAGTTGTAGGTTTGTGAGTAATTTTTAGTAAATAAACTTTAAAACAGCTCAATATGAAGTGGTTAAGTGTTAAATTAAACTATGTATTCGCAATTGCGATTATTTCAACCTTATTTTCTTGCGGTGGTGGCTCAAAACCTGAAACAGAAGATGTAGACCCAGCGGCACTAGAAAGCAAAAACAAAGTTGCTAAAGTATTTTATGCTGTACCATCTCCTAGCGAGCTGTCGGCTATGATTAAAGCAACAGGAGCAAATTACAACAAGAATATGTTGAATCCACCATCAAATGAAACCAAGTACACTTCTATTATTCAAAAGGCGATGAACCTTGGGGTTTATGGTGCTGACTTAAGTTACACGAGTACCTTTGATCAAACTCAAGAAGCAATGGTTTATATGGGAGTTTGTAAAAAGCTTGCAGATGGTTTAGGTATTACTGGTGCCATTAATGAAAACACTGTTAAACGTATGGAAAAGAACCTAAACAATAAAGATTCATTATTGAAAATTATTTCTGATACATATCTTGAAACAGATATATATCTTAAAAATAATGAGCGCTCTGGTGTTTCTGCTTTAGTTGTTGCAGGTGGTTGGATTGAAGGTTTATATATTTCAGTAAATATAGCCGCACAAAATGCTAAAAACGAGCAAATAGTAAAAAGGATTGCTGAACAAAAATTGATTCTCGAAAATCTAATTGGATTATTAGAAACTAACGAAGCTAATGATAATGCACCTGAAATGATGACCGAACTTAAAGCTTTGAAAGCCATGTATGACAATGTTAAAATGACTGAGGCACCCGCTGCTGATGTTAAAACAGATGCTGCAGCTCAAAAAACAGTTATTGGGGCAAGTGGTGAACTTAATTTAACTCCTGAGCAATTGGCTGAAATAACTAAAAAAATTACAGCAATCAGAACTATGATTATCAGTTAGTAATTCTATAAATTAAATATGAAAACAAGTTTTAAAATATTATTGGGTAGTTTATTGTTTATTGCTTCTTCAAGTATTTCAATGGCCCAATGCAATCAATTTGCAAAAAAAACATGCATGCCTGAACTAAATCCATTTACTCATAATGGTCAGTTGAATATTCAGCAAATGGCGCCAGGAGAAGAGGCTGAATTAGATTTAACTTTTTATTCAGGAATGAGCTATAGATTACTAATTTGTTCACAAGAAATGATTGGGAAGGCTCAATTCCAAGTTTATGATAATAAAAATAAACTTGTATTTGATAACAAAGATCATAATTTCGCAAAGTTTTGGGAATTTGAAGTAGCAAGTACCCAACAAATGAAGGTTGTAGTTATTATACCGCCTGCAGCTAAAGCTGCTAACGATATCAGCAAAACAGGTTGTGCTGCTGTATTGGTTGGCTTTAAACAATAAGTGGATAAATCATATTTTGAAATGCGGGCTTTATTTTAAGTCCGCATTTTTTATTTTACATTAGCCAGCCCTTCAAGTGCTGATGCATCATTTGGACTTATAATTAAAACTTTGTTGAAAAGCATTTTAGCTTCATTTTTCTTACCTAAAAATAGATATGTCCAAGCTAACATTAAATTATTATCATAATCAAACGGATATAAATTAACTACTTTTTCGAAATGTTTTAAGGCTGGTTCATATTGTTTTCGATTGTATAAGGCATAACCTAGGTAATAATTTGCTAAAGTATTTTGGGGGTCAATATTTAAAATTGCCTCATATTGTTTGATTACTTTATCCCAACTTTCAATTGCTGCTAAAGGCTTTATTATTCCAAATTTTGCTTCAATGGCGTAAGATTTTAGTGAAATTGCTTTTTCATAATATTTAATAGCACTGGTATAATTTTTTATTAGATAATTAAGCCAACCTAAACGCAAATTCATTTCATAACTTTGTTCGTTATAAATATTGCTAATTTGATTTATTGCTTCAGTATAATTATATTTACTTTCGGCTGTATAACTGGCTGAAAAAGCTTTTTGCTGAACTACATCGGTTTGAGCAAGTACAAAATTATAAGTGCCACTTATTATTGTTACAATAATTAATTTTTTTAAAGTTTCCATGATATACCTGTTGTGAATGAATGTAAATTATAGTTGTTGTTTTGTAAATGTAATTTTTTTTGTTCGTAATAGTAGTTGGTTAAAAGCGTAATTTTATCACTAAATGGGACAATTAATGATGTACCTATTCTGAAATTTCCGGCATCTAAAGCATCATAAATGTAAAAGGCATCATTATCAATTAAATTTTTTATTTGACCTAAGGTACAGTTCATCTCCAACCATGTTTTGTTCCCTAATTTTATTCCAAGCATTTGATAAAAATTAGCTTGCGATACATTAGATCTACTCTGAAAACTCAATCTGGTATTCCCATAAAAACTATTGTTTCCACTTGGAAAATAGGTAGATGATATAGCCACTTGAGTTAATAAAGAATCAATTAATGGTCCAACATTAATTTCAAGTTTTATATCAGCATAAGGAGTGTAGTATTTAAATCCTAAATTGATAATACTAGTGTTATACTTAGCATCATCGAAGTTAGTTCTTATATAGTGGAAAGCATTTGACAGTGAAATTTTTTCACTTAATAAATATTCAGATTTTAAAAAATATTGAAAATCATTAACCAAAAAATTACGAAAATTGTTGCGAGTAGCAGGACCATTTCTACGCGGAAATATATTGCTTGAATCAGGCGCCAATAATACTTGTCGATACATTGCAACACTATGATAAAGTTTCCATTTGTAATTAATTCTATTACCGAAGCCAATTCTATAATACTGACCAGTTTTTCTTGTTTCGGTGTTGGTAGGTTTTACACTAATTTCAAAGTCTGCGAGTTCAATGGCTTTATGAGTAGATAGATTCAATAATTTTTTTTCATCTGACGATAACCTTTTGGCTAAGTATATTGCCACATCACGTCTGAATAGGTTTAAATTATTTAATGCACTGTAAAAGAGTGCATTTTTTTGATGACTATTCATACTTAAAACATGCTGATAGTATTTAAGTGATAAACTATTATTTCCTTTCATTAAAGCAGCATAACCAAGTCTTAAACCTAAATTTGGATAAACTATATTTTGTTTTTTTGCAAGATTTCCTGTTTCTAATAAACCATTCCAATTCCCATTTAAATACTGTTGGTAGCTCAAACTGTCAATTTGCTGAAAGCTATTAATAGATTGACCTTTAGAAATAATATTTGAAAAAATAATACCCAAAAATATAAAAACTAATTTATACATGTAATAATTTGTTCTTTACCCAAGTGATTGATAATTATTCTATTTAACTGGCCATTTTTCAGGATTATTTGACTTGTTCTTGTCGTTTTTTTATGTTCAAGAACTTTCATTTCCATAACAGTTTCTAATATAATTTCAGATGTAAAATTTTCATCATCAATTGAAGCATAATTAAGTATATAAATAGGTTTGATAATTTGAATAAATGGCGCTAAAAAATCTTGTATCCATTTAAACAACGGTTTAGAAACAACACTCAATGGGTAAATATCTTTAATTGTGACTTGTGGCATGTAGCTTAATACTACTTTAAAGGCAGATAGATAAAATTGATAAAGTAATGAATCTTTGGTACCATAGAAGTTTGTAAAATAAAAAGTACTTCCATTGTTGATAAAATAAGCAATGGCACCGTTTTCACGACTTGAAATATATGTTTGATTAAGTGAGTTTGTATAAACTTCCCAAGTTTCGTTAGCTTCATTGTCGGATACTAACAAGCTATAACCAGGCTGAAATGAAAATGCTTGAACCAGTAATTTGTTCATGTTTAAATTTGAAACAAAAGTACCTTCTTGAGGAACAGAAAATGTTTTGTAATTCGTTTCTTTACCAGTATTTTCAAAATAACTACTTATTGGATAAGCTAATGTTTTACTACCAATAAATGGGTGGCCCTGTATTTGAAAGTGCAAATGCGGTTCGGGTGATCTACCTGAATTTCCACAATAAGCTATTACTTGCCCTTTTTTTACATATTCTCCTTGTTTAACTAAAAATGAATTTTTTTTAAGATGGGATAATTTTGAATATAAACCAGTTAAATGAAGCAGAACAATGCTGTTTCCCCAATTTTGATTTCTATTAATATCTCCAATATCATTGTCTTCAATGTAATCAACAATTTCTTGGACATAACCATCGGCTGGAGCTAAAATAGGTTTGTTAAAACAATAAAAGAGATCAAGCGAATTTCCACTGCCATTGTATGACTTCATTTCATTATCTAAAATAATAAAATCTAAAGCTTTGCCCCAATCATCTTTATGCGTTATGTTGCCATCATACCCTTGCGTCACAAACCACTCGCCAATAAAAGGAAGTTGAAATTTAAAATAGAATTCATCTTTTAAACGTTCGTTATTGTTTTTATATTGATACAAATTAATTTCTGGTGAGTAATGTTGAATAGGAGTTAACACTAATTTTCCAATGCTTTCTCTCATTTTAAGGAAGTATAAGAATAATAAAATGATGATGCAAAATGGTAATGAAAATATTGGAAGTGAAAATACTCCAAAGCATTTTGAAAGCGCAATAACAATAACACTTGTAATGGGTATGCTAAAAAATGCCCATAAATAACTGTAAACGTTTGGAATTGCAAAAAAGCCACCTATTCCTATGGCCACCATCATATAATTACTACCTAAGTGATAATAGCTTAAACTAATATTATTTGCTCCAGTAAATTCATTAAAAAGATAAGCCCCTAAAAAGCCCACAAAGCTTAATGAAAAGGCAATTCTTGAATGTAATAATATGCCTATCGACAACAAAAATCCTGCAATTATATTTTCTTGAAAGAAAATAGAACTTAAAGCTTTAAAATACATGGAAAGCCACTGTGGTAAAGGAAAATTTTCAATTGTAGTATATATATTCAATAATGATTTTCCGCCCGTGGCATACATTTCGTTTATCCAATAGATGTTTCTTTCACTTAATCCTAAATTAGCAAATTCTTTTGATGCAAGCAAAATTATCCAAAATGTGAGTATGAATGGAATCGATAAAATTGGTAAGCCATATTTACTGAACACCCCTCCTAAACTAACCGAAAGTACTAATGTAAATAGCGATGCAATTATTAATAGAAAATAAAAAAATATCGAGTTTTCGAAAAAAGAACCAAATCCAATCCCAAATAATAGAGCATTAAAACTATATAATCCAGCCCTTGTATTTGAGAAATTAAATCCCATCATGTAGGCCATACTAACTGAAGTTACAACCGAAATTAATCCAGATGAGCCTGCTATAGGATTGAAGAAACTGATGATGATTAAAAGACAGGAAAATATTTTATTTTTTGAGAAAAATAGTATCGAATAACTATTTATCACACCTTCTAAAAAATTTCCAACTTTTTTAACCATTACTTAACTTTATTATAATTTTATTTCTTTTAAATGAGCTGGCATTTTTTCAAGCATGTCTAAGTATTGAAGTGTTTCCTTTTCTCTAATAATATGAGTTTTACCAGTCATATCAATCAAAACAACATTAGGTCGCATTGCTATAAATTGCATCCACTGAGTCATATTATAAGCACCAACTTTATGCACAACAACTTGATCACCTTTATTTAATAAAGGTAAATTTACACTTTCTCTAACAACATCAATATTCATACATAAGGGACCATAAAGCACTTGGTCTTCAGAATGATGCGTAAAATCTTGTGCAGGACTTATCTTATGATCATACCAAAATGAGGTAAAAAGAATGTTCACGCCAAAGTCCAATACGGTAGCTCTTCTGCCATCACTCAATCGTTTGTTAGCTAGAACTGTTCCCAGCAAGTAACCAGCATCATCAATAAGTGCACGTCCACTTTCCAAGATCAGTAAAGGTAATTCATCAGGTTTAAACCCATAAGCAATGATAGTGCTTGCAATAGCTTCAGCAAATTCTTCAATATGAGGAACAGTGTCAGAACCTGGCAAATATGCACCTTTTAAAGTATTGGCACTAGGAAAACCACCACCTAAATCTAGGTATTGAAGTGGGTTATTGAGTTGATTTTTGGCATGCCAAGCTAAATCGCAAAGTTTAGAAGCTGCAGTTGCGTATGCCCAAGGAGCAAGCATATACGTGCCAATATGACAATGTAAACCAACTAAATTAAGCTTACCTGAAGCAACTATTTTAGTAATAGCATTCCAAGCAGTACCGTTTTCATAGTTAAATCCAAATCTATCCCAAATGGGATAAATACCTGTATCCATATTTACCCGAATGGCAACTCTCGGTTTCTTTGATACATTTTCAGCTAACTCAATAAGGGTGTACAATTCGTCAAAATGATCTATATGAATTAAGCTGTCTTTAGCAATAGCTTCATTCAATTCTTCAATACTTTTATCAGGGCCATTAAAAATTATTTTATTTCCAGGAACACCATTTTGCAGCGCTTTTTGATATTCAAATCCAGAAACAACTTCAGCCCAAGATCCTTCTTGATGAAAAACGTTGCAAACTGCATTATTGTAGTGCGTTTTATAACTCCAGGCAAATTGCACTTTTGGATATCGAGTTTTAAATGCTCTTACTGCTGCTTGATAATTATTTCGCATTTGACGTTCCGATAGAACAAAAAGTGGTGAGCCATATTGTTTTATCATTTCTTTCACTGATACACCATCAATTTGTTTTACAGGTTGATACTCAGTTCTAGTACCAAATTTGTTCATTAAGCCTGCATTCATTTTCTTAATGACAGGACTCTCATATTTTAATTTTGACATAACTTTTTAATTTATGTAATACAATAATTTGATATCAATTAAAGTTCTCCAAAAGCCGATATTTTCTGAAACTCTTCAATATTGGTAATTAAATCCCAACTATATCTGATAAATATTTTACCTACTTCATAATTTAAATAAGGTTCAACATTTTCGCCTAATGCCATTTTTACCAAAGCAGCTGGTTGATTTTGTCCGGCTCCAACTGTTAAATAAATCCATGCAGGAAACCTAGGATTTATTTCCATTATGTATGGTTTATTGTCAGTTGTGCGCATAATCTCTAATTCAAATCCACCACTCCATTTTGTTTCGGAGATAAATTGTTTCGCTAAATCAATCAATGTAGTGTCTTCTAGTGTAATTCCTGCCCATGCTTTTCCTTTATCGGTAATATATAATTTACGCATTGGCACTGCACTAATTGTATTCCCTTTTCCATCACCTAAAGCTGCAATATTTATTTCCGTTCCATTTATGAATTGCTGAACAATAATAGGTAATCCCCATTTTGCTTGAAGTTTATGAAATGCTTTTTGCGCCTGTTCTAAAGTGTTTGCAACAAAAGCTTCGTAATATTTTCCTTTCACAACTATAGGTGTGCCAAATTGATCCATTACACCTTTCAAATCATCAGCTTTATAAATAATTTTATCTTCGGGAACTAATAAATTATGCTGTTTTCCAAATTGATAAAGATTTACTTTATCTCTTGCTTCAAGCTGTGAGAGGGATGGTAAAAAAGTACCAATGTTCTTTGATTTAAGTTGAGCGCTTATTTTTATAAAATTTTGAAGTTCTGCATCAAAATTTGGTATTATAACATCTAATTTTTCTATTTCATGTATCTGAATTAATCTATTTAATAGAGCTTCACTACCAGCTGATGGATAAGGTATTTGATATGTTTTATCAATTAAGTCGTGCATGTAAATACCAGGTTCTAAACTTTCGTATGATAAACCTATTATTCTAACTTCCCAATCTTTACAATCTTTAATTCCTCGGATAACGGCAACTCCTGGCCCAGGGCTGTCTATAGCATTAAGACCAGTTACTGCAATGCAAAGTTTTTTTAAAGTTGACATTTATGTATAGTTTTAAAAGTCAAGTAAATTGTTGTCTCGTAATTGAGCCATAAAATCATCCCAATCCTTTTCAAGAAGGCTTTTATCAACATCATATCTATTTAAAATGTCTTTTTTAATTTCATCTGATGATTTGCTATCTTTCATTTGTAGTAAAATTTCTGCCCCAATACTGTTTAATGAAAAACTATCACCAGTACTTGGATTAAATACAAATCCACTTTCGCTTGTTGCTATATTTTTCTTAAGTTTCATTTTATATAATTTTTATTTCTGTTGGATATTGCTAATATTAAAAAGTTTAAATACCTACCATGTATAAACGAGTAATTTCTCACTAAATTCAGGCAGTCTTCATTTTAAATGGCATTTATGAGGCTAATTGAATAATTTATGAGGTGAAAATAAAAAATTCCAAAAAAAATAATTCGAAAAGACTTTAAGGTTTTTAGGTATTAAATTCTTTATATTTTTTTAATGGTGATTCAATTATTTCTTTCACTTTTAACTTTATTGATTCAATGTCTTTTTCAGATAAACCTTTTGTAGCAATTGGTTCATGAACTACAATTTTTGCTAAACCTGGGCGCATGTTGCCTTGTAAAAAAGCTTTGTCTTGTAAAAATTTCCAATTATTTTCAAATGTTATTGGGATAATTTCTACTTGTTCATCAATAGCCAATTTAAAGGCACCGCTTTTAAAATCCTTTAAAATTGGGGCTTTACGAGATATGGTTCCTTCGGGAAATAAGATTACACTGTGTTTTTTCTTTAATTCATCAGCAGCCTTTTGCAAGGCTTGATAAGATGCTGTCATGCTTTTGCGATTCACAAGGATATTCATATCTTTAAAAAAGATATTAAATAAAGGAACTTTTTCGAGCTCTTGTTTACCCATAAACACAAAATATTGCTTTATTACACAGTAACTTAAAATAATATCAATATAGGAAGTGTGATTGGCACAAAACACATAGGTTTTGCCGGGCAATGGTTTAAATTTATAATCAACAGTGTAAAATATGCCAACCGGAAAAATTAATACATGTGCCCAAAATCGCTTAAGTTTAAAAGCCATAGGGTACCAATCTTTACGGAGTAATAGGACGTAAAAAAAAGGATAAAGTAATATTAAAGTTAGGGTAAAATGTAATAAAAACAGCACTTTCCAGAGCACTCCTATGGGTCTAAAAATTCCTTGCATGTTTTTAATAACTTGGTATTTTGTATTGCGAAAGTAATAAATTCAAAACGTTTGTTCAAAGTTAATAAAAAACAAAACTGCCACAAATACTGTATTTGAGGCAGTTTTATGGAAAAAATTTATTTTATTTATAGAGCACTTGCTTTACTGCTTTGATAATTCTTGTTGGATTTGGCAATGACGCATCAATTAAGGTTGGGGCGTAGGGTAATGGCACATCTGCGGCAGTGACTCTTAAAATTGGCGCATCTAAATAATCAAATGCTTCTTTTTGCACTTTAAAAGTAATCTCAGAAGAAATTGAAGCTAAAGGCCAAGCTTCTTCAACGATGACGAGTCTATTCGTTTTCTTTACTGAATTAATAATACAATTATAGTCAATAGGTCGAACAGTTCTTAAATCTATTATTTCAGCACTAATCCCCTCTTTTTCTAACTCTTCAGCTGCTGCATAACATGTTTTAATTATTTTGCCAAAGGAAACTAAAGTTACATCCGAACCAACTCTTTTAATATCGGCTACGCCTATTGGAATAATATACTCTTCTTCAGGAACTTCTGCTTTATCGCCATACATTTGTTCACTTTCCATAAAAATAACTGGGTCATTATCACGAATAGCAGATTTTAACAATCCTTTCGCATCATATGGATTTGAAGGAACAACAACTTTTAAACCTGGGCAGTTGGCATACCAATTTTCAAATGCTTGAGAATGCTGTGAACTTAACATTCCTGCTGAAGCAGTTGGCCCTCTAAATACAATGGGAACTGTAAATTGACCACCACTCATACTCATCATTTTTGCTGCCGAATTAATTACTTGATCTATTGCAACAAGAGAAAAATTAAATGTCATAAATTCTACCACTGGACGTAAACCATTCATAGCCGCACCTACAGCAATTCCTGCAAAGCCCAACTCTGCAATAGGCGTATCAATTACTCTTTGGTCGCCAAACTCATCAAGCATGCCTTGACTTACTTTGTAGGCACCATTATATTCGGCTACTTCTTCACCAATCAAAAAAACGGAATCGTCTTTTCTCATTTCTTCACTTAATGCTTCTCTTAAAGCTTCACGAAATTGTATGATTCTCATATTATGCTAATTTCTCGTTTATTAATGGTGCAAGTATAAGTAAAATATAGGTTTATTAATATATAAATTTTGTTTTTAAGCTAATATTTGTACCATATTTATGTTGTGAGGCAAATATTATTTCAAGGACCAATCTATTGGAGAGAGCATTTTAGATTTCAAAAAATCATTGGTCATAGAAAAATGTTTACAACCAAAAAAACCTTGATAGGCCGAAAATGGCGAAGGATGTGCTGCCTTTAAAATTAAGTGTTTACGCGAATCAATTATTAAATCTTTATTTTGGGCAAATTTACCCCACAACAAAAAAACTAAATTTTCCTTTTTCGATGATAAATGATGAATCACTGCATTGGTAAAATTTTCCCATCCTGCAGCCTTGTGAGAAGCAGGTTCATTGGCATTTACAGTTAAAATGGCATTCAATAATAAAACTCCTTGTAAAGCCCATGATTCTAAGTTGCCATGGATAGGCATTTCAAAACCAAATTCTTGGGCTATTTCCTTGTAAATATTTTGTAATGAGGGTGGGGGTTTAACGCCATATGGCACCGAAAAACTTAAACCATGCGCTTGGCCTTCACCATGATAAGGGTCTTGCCCAATAATAACTACTTTTACCTTGTCGAATGGGGTTAAATTAAATGCATTAAATATTAAATTACCTGGAGGGTATACAACTTTTCCTAAACTTTTTTCGTGTAAAATAAATGACTTTATTTCTTTAAAATATTCCTGTTGAAATTCACCTGAAAGGATATTTTTCCAACTTTTTTCAATTTGTACTTGATCACTCATTTTTATGAAGATATATTAGAAAACCTTGAAATATATTTTGTTTTATAAACTATAATTAAATTACAGAATTAGTCAATGCATCACAAAAAAACAATATTTTATTAAATAAGTTTTAAAGAATTTACTTATGCAAATGAATAAAGAAATCAATTATTGTTTATATTTAACTCAAAACATGTTTATCCTGCGAAAGGCTTGTTCCAATTAGATATTTTTACAGGCAAAAATTATAGTTAAGTTTAATTTTAAGTATTTAAATAAATTTATTACATTTGCAACGCGTTCTTTAATAAAATACTTATCCAGAAAGGTGGAGGGACATGCCCTGTGAAGCCTTGACAACCCTTTAAATAGAAGTATTTAAAGAAGGTGCCAATTCCTGTTCATTAGCAATAATGATGCAGATAAGTCAGAATATAAATTTAATACATTAAAAATCAACATAATTTATCTCCTCTGACGTTAAAAGCCAGAGGAGATTTTTTTTTATACTTAAAGTTGAACAAAAACAAGGAATGTTGATTTTAAATGATGGATAATTGGAATTATAAATTAGGAAATAAAAAGTAAAATTGAAAGTCATCTGCAAATGGAGTAAACTGAAATGAAGCTATTGAATGAAAATAAAATGAGGAAATTTGACATCAACGAATGGTTGATTAAACTTGCTGATTCCAAAATTAAAGGAGGCAAACCAGTATATTTTACTTGGTCAGGGGTTCATTTAATAAGTCAACTTTTAAGCTCGAGGAATTCTACTTCGCTCAAATATGGAGATAATCAAAGTGCTGAGTTTTGCAATGATTTTATTTGCAATTTAAATTTGGCATTCAAGGAACTCAAAGGAAGTTTTAAAGCACTTCAAATTATTCGTAAAGCAGAATTATCCAACAAGGTTCAACTAATAGAAAATACATGTAGAGATGTTAAGGAGATAAAAGTAAGTTTAGTGAAAAATATATAAACTATTCAAAAAAACTATATGACCAATATAAAACAACTTCAACATTTATTTCAGAAGAGTTTAGGGATTCAATTCCTTGTTTTTTATTCATTCACTTCGCTGATTATTCCAATACAGTACAAAATTAAACCACAATCATTTTAGAATCGAAACTATAAATATATGTCCGATATTAGAAAAGAATTAGAAAAACGAGTATTAGTAATCGATGGTGCAATGGGCACCATGATTCAACAGTACAAACTCGAAGAAAAAGATTATCGCGGTAGGAGATTTGCCAATTGGCATAAAGATCTTAAAGGGAATAATGACTTGCTTTCGATAACGCAACCAGAAATTATTAAAACTATTCATAAGGAGTATTTAAAAGCTGGAGCAGATATTATTGAAACCAATACTTTTAGTGATACCAGCATTGCAATGGCAGATTATGATATGCAAGATTTGGCATATGAACTTAATTATGAATCAGCAAAAATTGCCAAAGAAGCTGTGGCCGAATTCTTGGCTTCACCAGAGTCAAATGGCCGAACGACAGCTTTTGTAGCGGGTTCAATAGGGCCTACCAATAGAACACTTTCTTTATCGCCCAATGTAAATGATCCAGGTTACCGAGCTGTTACTTTTGATGAATTGGTAGAAGCTTATGCCGAGCAAGTAAAAGGATTGATTGATGGTGGGGTTGATTTATTGTTGATAGAAACAATTTTTGATACGCTTAATGCTAAAGCAGCTTTATTTGCCATCCAAAATTATTGCAAAGAAAAAAATATTAGAATGCCAGTGATGGTTTCGGGAACTATTACCGATGCCAGTGGAAGAACACTTTCTGGGCAAACTACAGAGGCATTCTTAAATTCAGTATCTCATGTTGATTTATTAAGCGTAGGTTTGAATTGTGCATTGGGCGCCAAGGATATGCGTCCTTATTTAGAGGAGCTTTCTGAAAAAGCACCATTTTTTGTAAGTGCTTATCCTAACGCTGGATTGCCTAATCAATTTGGTGAATATGATCAAGATGCCCATGAAATGGGACATCAAATTGAGGAGTTTTTAAAAGCAGGTTTCTTAAATATTGTAGGTGGTTGTTGTGGCACTACTCCATCACACATAAAAAGAATTGCGGAACTAGCCAAAGAAGCCAAACCACGTAGAAAGCCAGAGCCTGACATCTTAATGCACTTAAGTGGATTGGAGCCAGTGACCTTGCGTCCAGAAAGTAATTTCATGAATGTAGGTGAAAGAACGAATGTAACAGGTTCAAAAAAATTCTTACGATTAATCAATGAAGGAAATTATGAAGAAGCTTTAGCTATTGCTAAAGACCAAGTGGATGGCGGTGCACAAGTGATAGATGTAAACATGGATGAAGGTATGTTAGATAGTGAGGCATGTATGACACGCTTTTTAAATTTGATTGCTTCTGAACCTGATATTGCACGAGTGCCTATTATGATTGATTCTAGCAAATGGTCGGTGATTGAAGCAGGTTTAAAATGTGTACAAGGAAAAGCTATTGTAAATTCTATCTCATTAAAAGAAGGAGAAGAAAAATTTATAGAACAAGCGCAGAAAGTTAAACAATATGGTGCTGCAGTGATTGTTATGGCTTTTGATGAGGTTGGCCAGGCAGATACTTTGGAAAGAAGAAAAGAAATCTGTAAACGTGCCTATGATATATTAGTTAATCAAGTACAATTTCCAGCACAAGATATCATCTTTGATCCCAATATTTTTCCAGTTGCAACAGGCATGGAAGAACATCGATTAAATGCTTTAGACTTTTTTAATGCAACCAAATGGATAAAAGAAAATCTTCCACATGCTAAAGTTAGTGGAGGAGTGAGCAATGTATCATTTTCATTTAGGGGGAATGATCATGTGCGTGAAGCCATACATTCAGCCTTTTTATTCCATGCTGTAAAAGCTGGCATGGATATGGGGATTGTAAATCCTGCACAGCTTGTAGTGTATGATGATATTGATAAAACTTTATTAGAATTAATTGAAGATGTTTTATTGAATAGAAGGGACGATGCTACTGAACGTTTGGTTGATCATGCTGAATCATTAAAAGGTATCACCAAGGAAAAAACTGAAAAAAATGAAGAATGGCGCAATGCTGCAGTGGAAGAGAGATTGAGCTATGCCTTGGTAAAAGGGTTGACTGACTATATTGATGCTGATACTGAAGAAGCGCGTCTTAAATTGGGACGACCTTTACATGTGATTGAAGGTCCTTTAATGGCCGGCATGAACATTGTTGGTGACTTATTTGGCGCAGGTAAAATGTTTTTACCACAAGTAGTTAAAAGTGCCCGTGTTATGAAAAAAGCAGTGGCATATCTTGAACCATTTTTATTAGCTGAAAAGGAAGCTAACAAGCAAGCTGGAATTGTAGGTGATGGAAGGACAAATGCAGGGAAAATTTTATTGGCTACTGTAAAAGGTGATGTACATGATATTGGAAAGAATATTGTGGGTGTGGTGTTAGCATGCAATAATTATGAAATTATAGATTTAGGTGTGATGGTTTCTGCCGATAAAATCTTAAATGAAGCCCAAAAACATAAGGTTGATGTTATTGGTTTGAGTGGACTGATTACTCCATCACTGGATGAAATGGTACATGTTGCAAAAGAAATGGATCGTTTAGGATTTAAAATTCCTTTGCTCATTGGAGGTGCAACTACTTCTAAGGTGCATACAGCAGTTAAGATTGCGCAAAATTACTCAGGACCTGTGGTCCATGTAAACGATGCAAGTAAATCGGTTCCAGTGGCTAGTAGTTTAATTTCTGAGGAATTACGTACAGCCTTTATGGATGAGGTAAATAAAGATTATGAACGTGTACGAGAGCAAAATAAGAATGCACAATCACAAAATAAGTTTATTTCAATTGAAGAAGCACGTGCCAATAAATTTAGTATTGATTGGAATAAAACTCAAATTGCAACACCAAACTATATTGGAACAAAAGTATTTAACGCTTATGATTTAGCAGAGATTGCTGAATATATAGATTGGACACCATTTTTCCATAGTTGGGAATTAAAAGGTTCATATCCTAAAATACTAACCGATGTCGAACGTGGAACAGAGGCTACTAAACTGTTTAATGATGCTCAAAAAATGTTGCAGCAAATTATTAATGAAAATTGGTTACAGGCCAATGCAGTAATTGGAATATATCCTGCCAATGCAATAGGAGACGATATTCATTTAAACAATAATGGAAATAAGGTAGTGTTTTATACCTTACGTCAACAAACCAAAAAGCCAGCAGGGCAATACAATTTAGCATTAAGCGATTTTGTGGCTCCTACTGGAACACAAGATTATCTGGGCTGTTTTGCCTTAACAACAGGTATTGGTATTGATGCTCATGTGGCACGTTTTGAAGCTGACCATGATGATTATAATGCAATAATGCTAAAGGCTTTGGCTGATAGATTAGCTGAAGCATTTGCAGAGTTAATGCATAAAAAAGTACGTAAAGAAATTTGGGGTTATGCCAGCGATGAAAATTTAAAGAATGAAGAACTTATCAAAGAAGAATATGCAGGTATAAGGCCTGCACCAGGATATCCAGCACAACCAGAACATACTGAAAAAGCTACTATATGGCAATTATTAAATGTGGAAAAAAATACAGGAATGCATCTCACCGAAAGTATGGCCATGATTCCAACAGCTGCTGTAAGTGGTTTGTATTTTGCGCATCCTCAATCACACTATTTTGGATTAGGAAAAATTAAAATTGACCAAGTTGAAGACTATGCAAAACGTAAAGGAATGACATTGGAGGAGGCTGAGAGGTGGTTAGGCCCCAATTTGGGTTATTGAAAAATTTAGTATGGCTTATACAAGCTGTGTGTGTAACGTACTTAAATAACTATTGTAATTGGCTTTTTGTTAGTATTAGAAAAAGACTAAAATAAAAAATTGATAGTGGTATAAAATTAATCTTCTACAAAATACATATCTATTTGACCTTTGTTTTTTGCTTCAATTTTGCCTCTGTATGTGCATTTAAAATTGTTTTTAACCAATTCAAAAGTACTCTCTGAAATATTTATTTTATCAGCTTCACCACTACTTTCAATTCTTGAAGCGATATTAACTGTGTCACCCCATATATCGTATGCAAACTTTTTAATACCAACAATTCCGGCCACCACTGAACCTGTGTGAATCCCAATCCGAATACGAAATTGATGCTCACCTTTTGCAGCTTTTTCTTGATTATGCTTTTTCATAAAGTCCCTTATATCAATTGCTGCCTTCACCGTGTTTAAGGCATGATTTGAATTAGGAATAGGCAAACCTCCAACACACATATATGCATCACCAATAGTTTTTATTTTTTCAATGCCATGTTTTTGAATAATTTGATCAAATGCACTGAAACAAGAATCAATTTCTTTAACTAGGGCAGCAGGAGTAAGTTGTTCACTGATTTTAGTAAAGTCTTTAAAATCGGTGAACATTACAGTAACTTTATCGTAATCACGCGCAATTGCACTTCCTTTTTCTTTTAGTTCTTCTGCAATTTCAGCGGGCAAAATGTTAAGAAGCAAATCATCTGATTTCTTTTTCTCTTCTAGTAGTTCAGCTGTTCGCTCTAAAACTTGTGATTCAAGTTCAGTTTTTTTATTTTCTAAAATTCGTTGTTTTTCTTGCTCTTGTTCTAAGTTTTTTTCAGAAAGTACTTTCACTTGTTCAAGTTGAATGATTAAACTTTTATTCATTGAAGAAAAATTCCAGGCCAAGTAAATAGACATTGATAGGGGTATGCTAATTATAGTGAGTATTAAACAAGTTACAACTATTTTCCCAACAATATTAGAGTTGTCTAAAATCATTTCTCCATCATTTAATAAGGAAAATAAAACTGCTGTTAAAATAAATATTGCAAATAATAAAATTCCTGTACCTATTATCCATGCACCTTTTATTTTATTGATTATGGCCTTAATTACAACAACTATTGATTCTATTAAAATGAAAATTACTAAGATTAATATCAATTTTCCGTACCAATTATTTTCAAAATATTGAAGCAATAATGATAAACCAGCGAATAAGGCTACAATTAAAAATCTAATTTTATTTTTTGAAAAAAGTGCATTTATAAAACCAGATAATGACACAAAGGTGAGAATACTAAATACTTTTAAAAAATAATAACTGTTTAATTGAAAAGTAACATCACTAATGGTAAAATTTACTAAACTAATTACAAATACTGATGAAAGGCAAAACATTAAAATACTAAAATACAAGTTTGAAAATATTTTTCTATTTAATAAAAACATAAAAATGTGGATCAAACAAAAGGCAAAAAATATTCCTGACAACAACATAAATATGGATGACAATGCAATATTATTGACATCTTTAAGATTTATGGCAGAGTTTGCCAGCGCAAGTTTTATTTCAAAACCAGCCATGCCATCATCATAAAAATCATAATTCCTTTTTGCGTTAAAATTGGCATATCTTATGGCAATAACATGTTCGCCTTCACTATTAAAATTGAATACTAATGGCACATTTCTTGGGTCATAATATTCAGTTTTATTTATTGAAATGATTTTACCGTACTTATAAATTGCTTTTCCATCAATATAAATTTCGGATGCACCATAATGATTAATTTCGAGAGCTAAAGGCTCATCTACTAAAGTAGAGTCAACCATTAATTTCAAACGAAACCATGCTAATCCTTTAAAATCTATATTGCCTAATTCATCAAAATATAGGGTTGGTAGTTTGTTTTCCCAATGGGAATCATTGTATCCAAAATTTTTAAATATTGCACTGTCATACTTATTATATTTCCATTCATTTAGTTTATTTAAATCAATTGGCAGCTTATTTACATCAATTTTAATGATAGATGAAGATGCAAATGAAATATGAAAAAGAAAGAAAAAGTAAAATAAGTAATTCTTCATATGTTTGGTCAATGACGCTATAGTACAATTTTTTTTTCATTTTATAGATCATATTCAAAAAATATCGAGCATTAAATATTTTATAGCTTTGTGTAAAAACAATAAAATATGTTGATATCGATATTAAAATTTTTGATGAGATTAACCACCATAGGTTTCTTTAAAACGATTTCGGTACGTAACAAAGAGCTTATTCCTCAAAAAGGGCCTATAATGATATTAGCAAATCATCCAAGTACCTTTATGGATCCAATTGTTATAACTACAATTTTGAGACGTGATGTTTATTACTTAGCAAAAGGTGAACTGTTTAAAAGCAAATTTGCGGCTTGGATTTTGCCCAAATTAAATATGATACCTGTTTATCGAAAACAAGATGATCCTAATCAAATGGAAAAAAACAAAGAAACTTTTAACAAGTGCTTTGAACATCTTGAAAAAGGTGGAGCTATTTTAATGTTTCCTGAAGGCACTAGTATTACTGAAAGAAAATTACGTCCCATTAAAACAGGTGCAGCTCGAATTGCTTTAGGTGCAGAAGAAAGAAACAATTTCAAGCTTGGAGTTAAAATTGTTACCATAGGTTTGAATTATGAAAATCCACATAGATTTAATAGAACATTATTTGTAAATATTGATGAAGTAATTGATGCAAGAAAATTCGAAGAAGCATATAACATTGATACATTTAATGCTTGTGAAGCTTTAACTGAACAAATTAGAAAGCAATTAGAAAGATTAATCATTTCAATCCATGATAATCAAGTAAATGAGCTTGAAGAGGCAGTTGAACATTTATATAAGAGTAAATTAACCAAAGAATTGGGAATACATGAAAATGATAAAGAGGCTGCATTTATATTATCGAAAAATATTACTAAGACGGTTACTTATTTTATTGAACATAAACCTCATTTTGCTGCCGAAATGCATAAACGTATAAGGGATTATTTAAACAACGTAAATAGAGTTGGATTAACTGATAAGGAATTAAACAAGCAAAACAAAAGTAAGTCAATTTTTGATAATACCCTGCAAGCCTTATTTACCATAATTTTTGGCTTTCCTTTTTATTTATATGGCTTAATCAATAATTATTTGCCTTTCGAAATACCTGGACTTATTGCTGAAAAAACAATAAAGCAATTAGAATACAGAGGACCTGTGGCTATGGTCACAGGCACTTTTACTTTCTTGATTTTTTATTCCCTTCAAATAATTTTGGTGTGGAATTTAAGTCATCATTTCATTATTACCACATTATACACGCTAAGTATGCCTATATCAGGATTATTTGCCTATTGGTATTATTACGAAATGAAGCGAATTAGAGCAAATTGGATTTTGTTGCTTATTTTTTATAAAAAAGCTGTTATTATTTCTAAACTAATTGCCGAAAGGGAAGCAATAATTGAGATTTTCGACAATGCTAGAAATGAATATAATTTAATCAATAGCCAATAGTAATATAATAAAATCAATTAGTATATTTGTATGAATGTAATTATAATTTCATGAAAAAAAATTTAAGTATCAGCATTGCATTGGTATTCATATTTGCCACATTAACCTTGTTTGCCCTGCAAATAAATGTGGGTAAATCTGTTTCTAATTTAAAGATAAAAACACCCGATGACAAAGCAAGTAACATTCCTTTTTTAGGTGAAAAAGTGTTATTGGTTTTATACACCGACCCAGATGTAAAAGACGTAAATGACCCATTGTCTGATGCTGTTAGGGAGAAACATTATCCGAAAGAAAAATATGTTGGTATTGGTATTGCAAATTGTGATGATACCTGGTTGCCAAATTCTATGATAAGATATGCAGGACGTCAGAAGCAAGCTAAATATCCAAGCTCAGTAATTTTGGTTGATGATAATAAATTAGTGAGTAAGGCATGGGATTTAGGTGATTGTAATGAATTAGGCTATGTTTTAATTATTGGAAAAGATTCTAAGGTCAAATTTGCTAAGGCTGTAAAAAATCAAAATGAGAGTAAAGCAATTATTGCTTCGGTGATAAGCACCCTAGAAGCAGAAATGGCAAAATAATTTTAAATTTACAAGGCTTATTATTAACGAATCAAGGTAATATTACCTTGTTTACTTATAAATTCCTTACTAGTAAGTGTTAACTCAACTCTGTAAACATAAACGCCTGCATTACAAGCTTTCCCTTTATAGGTGCCATCCCAACACTCTATTTGACTATTTGATTCAAACAATTTCTCACCCCATCTGTCAAATATTGCTATGTACATAGTTTCAATACAATTACCCAACACACATTCTAAATCATTATTATTGTCGTTATTTGGTGAAAACGCAGAAGGAATAAATACATCACCACATTCAATTTCAACATAAACTCTGGTGCAGGCGGTATCCGTACATCCATTTAAATTATTCGTTACACAATATTCCATGCTTTCGCTTGGTTTAACAAAAATAGAATCGGTAGTGGCACCCATATCCCAGAGTAAATTTCCATTTCCCTGAGCATATAAAGTTGCCGTTTGAAATTGATTGATTGTAACGCTTGAACTAATGGTCAGTTCGGCTGCTGGTAATATTTGAATGCTGCTACTTGTTTGAAATTGACTACATCCATTTGCCGGAGGTATAGTGTAAGTAATATTATAAATGCCAGAAAATGCATTTTGTAAATTCACAGCACCACTGATTTCATCAATTAAAATATTGTTGGGGCTTACAGTAAAAATACCTCCTAAATCGCCTGAAATTATTGGCAATGTTATTTGATTAGCTCCTGCACAATATTGTTCATTTTCATATGAAATAGTTGCATTTGGTACGTCAACTATAGTTATTGTAAAAGAACCTATATATGCAGCACAACCACCAGAAGCTGCAATGCTATTTGTTACAGTGTAAATACCTGCTGGTGTTAAACTTAAATCTATTGTTCCATTGCTGATATTAGAAAAAACTAATGTATTAGGATTTACAGAGAAAACTCCATAATTGGCACCTGTGTCTAATATAGCAACAGGATTTAAATTTGATTTACAATAGATAAAATTATCGTAATAAAACCCACCATTTAAAGATGGGATGATAGAAAGTTGAAATGTATCAGATACAGCACATGGTCCAGGACTTGTATAAATAATGCTATAGTTACCAACAACAGAAGATAACACATCAATTTCACCACTGCTTCCCACAAATACTACCCCATTGGGTACTGAAGTAAAAGTACCACCTGGAGTACCAGTTACATTTGGTATGGCATTACCCCCTGATTGGCAAAATTGGCTAGCTGCATAACTAAATGTAGCAGTTTGAACTATATTTAAAGTTACGGTAATTAGTGAAGCAGGCCCTTCACAGCCAGCCTCAGTTTCGGTGACATAAAAATTATTTATACCATTACTTAATGTTGGAAGGTAATTATTGCCAGAAGCTAAAGCATTGCTTAATGATGCATCTCCATACCAAGTTAAAGTACCCCCATTTTGTGCTATAGCACTAAGAGGTAAAATATTATCTCCTAAACAGTAATTTATGGTTGAAGTAACCACTGGCGCTGGAGGCTGCAAACAGCAGGGTAATACAATTATGGTGTCGGTAAGTAAATTGCTCCCATAATGGCAATAATCACCTACAGTGAATGAATAAGTTCCTGGTTGTGTAATGTTAATAATTGGCCCGGTGGTTCCATCACTCCAAACATAACCTGGATAAGTTGGTGGTTGATATAACACTTGATAAAAAGACAAGTCAATAGTTATACTTGAGCCACATAATAAAGTGTCTTCGGGCAAAATGAAATTATAATTGCTACCACCTGCGTATATTGGATTAGGAGGAGTAACAGGCGTTTGCAAACAGCAATTTCCCCCTGCACTTAAACTATAATTCCCATTAAAACAATTATATTGTGTAAAATGTGCAAATAAACTTGAACCTGCGCCAAATTCTGATAAAAAATATTGTACAATTTGAGGTGAAGAATTTCCGCCACCTGCATTACCATTAGTGCAACCTTCAGCTCCTGTCATACAATTTACAAGGGGTGCTAAGCCTGCTCCTGCTGGCTCTCCTAGATAAGTGGTGGCGGCTATATTATTTGTTGTTGAAGAAAAAATACTTACTATATTGGATGGCACACCACTGATATTTGTACTGGAAATATTGTTGCCACAATTGGTATTATTTATTCCATTGAACCCTGCATAAATTACTTGGCTAATATTACCTACAAATGGTCCAGAAAAATTAACTTCAGTGGCTTCATAAGTGCATATTCCAATTTTTAAATTTGGTATATTTTGATCAACAATAACATTTAATATGCCTCCTTCATAGTTGGAAAATATCATTACATTACCATTGATATCACAAATATTGGAATTAGCAGTTATTACTACTGTGGCTGTTGTTGAAAACCCTTGACAAGGTGGGCTTGCAGCTATGGTATAGGTTACAATATAGGTATTTGGAATACTTAATGAAGGTATGATTTCACCAGTTAAAGCATCAATATTTAAACCATTTGGAGAAGATGTAAAAGTACCACCTGTACTTCCAGTTTGAACAACATTTTGTGGTGCTGTAATCGAATTAGCATAGGGACCAGCATAGGCGATAGTTGCATTTGGAGAATTACTTATTTCAATTTGTGTGGTTGCAGTAGTATTTGGGCAACCAGGCATAGTGTAAGTGATGGTATAAATTCCGGCTAAGCTATTGGATGGAAGCACTGCCCCTGTTAAGGCATCAATAGACAAACCTGCAGGTGAAGCAGAAAAACTGCCACTTGAATTTGTAATTAAATTTACATTTTGAATTTGACTTATTGAATTACAAAATGGTGATCCAACATAATTGATTGTGGCTGCAGGGGTTGAGGACAAACAGCAAGCTCCACTTAATTGAGCTACATGATAAGTGTTGCTATTTAACCAACAACAATATTGAGCATTTAAAGAATAAAGCGTACCACCTAATTGAGTCATAAAATAATCTTCAATTTGGTCAATTGTATTACATCCTCCTTGATTTGTATTTGCATCACAACTGTATGCGCAAATAATTCCAAAGTTATATCCATTTGGATTGGAAACAGTTACTGGTGGTATAGTGAGTATGGTTTGATTGGCAAGTGGAACTCCAATAATTGATGTTGGAAAATTTCCAATGTTGCAATTGTTGTTATTTTGAGTTGAATTAAAACCAGCATACAAAACTTGTGTTACATTTCCGCTAAATAACCCACTAATAGTTACCTTTACAGGTTCATATGAGCAAATTCCAATTTTTAAATTAGGTATGTTTTGATCTATATCAATATTTAATTCACCTCCATCGTAATTCGTAAAAATAATTACATTTCCATTTGAATCACAGTTGAAACCACCTGAAGGAGCGTTGATTGTGACATTGGTGTTTGCTGTGAATCCAACACATGAACCTACGGCAGCAATAGTGTAGGTTATTACGTAATTTCCAGGAACACTCAATGAAGGAATAATTGCACCTGTATTGGGATTCATAGACAAGCCTGTAGGGCTTGAGGTATATATTCCACCTCCAGTTCCTGTTTGTGTTACACTTTGAGGAACTGATAATGCTCCGTTAAATGGATTACCTGGATATGATATGGTGGCTGTTGGGCTTGTAACAACAACTATATTTTGACTAAAAGAATCATTTCCATCTGCATTACTTGCAGTTAAATTTATGTCAAAATTTCCTGGAGAGTTATAACAAACATTACTTGGATTTTGTGATGAAGAACCAGAAATATTTGCACCAGGCATAGTCCAATTCCAAGCAGTGGGACTATTGCTTGATGCGTCAAATAAATTGATACAATCGCCTACGCATATAGTATCATTAGATAAAGTAAAATTCGCATCGGGTGGAGAAGGTGGTAAACTACAACATACACCCGACAAACCTGAAACTGTGTATGTAGTTGAATTTACCCAACAATTATATTGAACACTTAATGCGTATAGCGTACCACCTAAATTTGCTGTAAAATAATTTACAATTTGATCAATTGTATTGCAACCTCCTTGCCAAGTGTTTACATCACAACTATATCCACAAATAATTCCAAAGTCATATCCATTGATATTGTTTGAAGTTACAGGTGGCGCAGTTAAAATGCTATAATTTGAAACTGGAACACCTGTGATGCTTGTGGCAGGAATATTTGGTCCACAATTATTATTTGTGCCCTGAATACCAGCATATATAACCTCTGTTACATTTGAGGCAAAAGCACCTGTAATTTGTATTTCTGCACTTTCATAAGAGACAATACCAATTTTTAAATTTGGAATATTTACATCAATATTAATATTTAATTGACCTCCATCATAATTTGAAAATATAATTAAATTTCCGCTCGGGTTACAAATTTGAGCTTCACTCAAATTTAAATTATACATGTAAGTTAAAACAAAAATGAAGCAGTTTACCAGCTTAATATGAGGCAGTATTTTTATCTTCATAAAATATAGTAATTAGATTTTTAATCAACAAATTTAGTAAACATATTACGTTGCGTAAAACTAGCTTCTATTTATTTTGAATTTAATTCATATTTTGAAAAGAAATAAATATGAAAAACACCTTTAAAATAATTCATTAAGAATTTTAAATTTAATACAAGTCAATAAAATCAATACTTGTATCGTTTCCGAACGCTTTTAAAAATCTTGTTAAAATATCCGGTATTTTTTTAATTAATCAAATTTCATTGTCTACATTTATCAAATATTTTAAAATATTAATCAATGAAAAAAGCATTACTAATTCTTAACCTTTTTGTTTTTCAGCTGCATTTTATACATGTGTTTGCCCAAACCAAATCAGGTGAAACTAACAAAAGTAACTTATTAAATTCAGGAACTTTGAATGGATTAAAATTTCGAAGTATAGGTCCTGCATTAACATCTGGGAGAGTTGTAGATATTGCTGTGAATGCAAACAATTCTAAAGAGTATTTTGTTGCTGCAGCTGCTGGTGGTGTATGGAAAACATCAAATGGTGGAATTACATATGAGCCCGTATTCGAAAATGAAGGATCTTTCTCCATTGGATGTGTCACTTACGATCCAAATAATTCCAATGTTATTTGGGTGGGCAGTGGAGAAAATAATAACCAAAGAAGTGCATCTTATGGTGATGGCGTTTACAAATCTAGTGATGGTGGAAAATCATGGAAAAATATGGGCCTGAAAAACTCGGAACATACAGGAATGATTAAAGTAGATCCCAAAAATTCTGATGTTATTTATGTTGCTGCTTATGGACCCTTGTGGAGTGCAGGTGGTGATAGAGGAATATATAAATCTATTGATGCTGGTAAAACTTGGAAGAAAATTTTAAACGTTTCTGAAAACACTGGATTCAACGAAATTCATATTGACCCAAGATATAGTAATATTTTATATGCTAGTGCACATCAAAGAAGACGTCAAGGTTATTCATATATAAGTGGTGGACCAGAATCTAACGTTTACAAAAGTAATGATGGCGGGTTAACTTGGGATACGCTTTCAAATGGCTTACCTGCTGGCGATAAAGGAAGGATAGGTCTGAGTATCTCTCCAGCGAATCCCGATTATATTTATGCTATCATTGAAGCTGCTGGAAAATCAGGTGGTGTGTATCGAAGCACCGATAGGGGAGCAAGTTGGGCAAAAATGAGCGACAACAGTACAGCTGGAAATTATTATGGAGAAATTTTTTGCGATCCAAAAGATGTGAACAAAGTTTTCTATGTTGATTTTTGGGTTATGGTTTCAAAAGATGGAGGTCGAACTTTTAATAAAATTGGTGAAAAATATAAACATGTAGATAATCATGCTCTTTGGATTGATCCAAATGATACAGAACATTTGCTCACAGGATGTGATGGTGGGGTTTATGAAACTTATGATTTTGGTATGAACTGGGAATTTAAAGCAAATTTACCTATTACCCAATTTTACAAAGTTGCTGTTGATAATGCACTTCCCTTTTATAATGTGTATGGAGGTACTCAAGATAATAATTCCATGGGCGGACCATCAAAAACAATTAATGCAAATGGAATAACAAATTATGATTGGTTTTTTACACAAGAAGGCGATGGGTTTGAATCACAAATTGACCCAGAAGATCCAAATACTGTATATTGTCAATCACAATATGGTGGACTTGGGCGCTTCGATAAAAAAACTGGTGAATTAATGGATATTAAACCAATAGAGGCTGCTAATGAAAAGGCATTGCGCTGGAATTGGGATAGCCCATTATTGGTATCTTCACATAAACATACCCGAATTTACTTTGGCGCTAATAAATTATTTAGGAGCGAAGATAGAGGAAATTCTTGGAGCTGTATTAGTGATGATTTATCACGCCAACTCGACAGAAACAAATTACCAATGATGGGAAAAGTTTGGAGTGTTGATGCCGTAGCTAAAAATCAATCTACTGATTTTTATGGACAATTAGTAACCGTTGCCGAAAGTTATTTTGATGAAAATAATTTGGTAGTGGGTACTGATGATGGTTTAATTCATGTGACAAACGATGCTGGAAAAACTTGGTCTAAAATTGATAATATTCCAGGTGTTCCTAAAAATACCTATGTCATGCAAATCATTGCATCTAAACATGATAAAAATGTTTTTTATGCAGCTTTCAATCATCACCGTTATGGCGATTTTAAACCTTATTTTTTTAAAAGTAGTGATGGTGGTAAAACTTGGTTACCTAAGCAAGGCGATTTACCAGTAAGGGGCAGTGTATACAGCATTGAAGAAGACCATGTGAATCCAAATTTATTATTTGTTGGAACCGAGTTTGGCTTGTTTTTTACCCTTGATGGTGGAAGTAAATGGATACAATTAAAAGGTGGATTACCTACTATTGCAATTCGAGATATTACAATTCAAAAAAGAGAAAACGATATTGTATTGGCCACTTTTGGAAGAGGTTTTTATATTTTAGATGATTATACTCCTTTAAGAAATTTAAATTCAGAAACTTTACAAAAAGATGCTTTTATATTTCCAATAAAAGATGCTCTAATGTATAATGAATGGCGTAAATGGGGTTCACCTTTAAAAGGTTTTCAAGGAGAAAGTTTTTTTGCAACACCAAATCCAACCGTTGGCGCGGTGTTTACCTACTATCTGAAAGATGATATTAAAACTATTAAAGAGAAAAGACAAGCCGCTGAAAAAGAAAAAATTAAGAATGGATTACCCGTGTTTTACCCAAGCATGGATAGTTTAAGATTAGAAGACGGACAAACAGAACCATACTTATTATTTACTATCACTGATGAAAGTGGTGCCATAGTGCGTAAATTAAAAGCCTCAGCGAAAAAAGGGTTAAATAGAATAGTTTGGGATTTGCGGTATGCCTCTGCTGGAATAGTAAACTTTAATTCTCCTGATCCTAGTAATCCATACGATGTGCCCGAAAATGGATATTTAGCCATGCCAGGAAATTACAAAGTTTCACTCAGTAAATTTGAAGATGGTGTTATTACAGAAATTGTAAGTCCTGTTGCATTTAATACCAAATTACTTTATGCTGATGCCATTGCACAAAATGATAAAAAACAATTGACAGATTTTTGTAAGAAAATTAGTGATTTGCGTAGAGCAGTTGCTGCTGCTGATAGCTACCGTGCTGAATTGAATGTAAAGATGAAATACCTGAAAGCAGCAACAATTGAAACTCCTCAAAAGTTAGATAATGTCCCTATGCAACTCCTTACTATTGATAAAAAATTAACTGATATAAATACAAAATTGAATGGTGATGCTTCGCTAGCTAAACGCGAATTTGAAACTCCTCCAGCAATAAATGGTCGTGTTGGTAGCATTGAATACACTTTGTGGAATGTTACTACTGCACCAACGCAAACGTTTATAAATAGCTTTGAAATTGCATCATCTCAATTTACTGAAGTACTGAAATCATTAAAAGAAGTAGATGATGAAATAATAAAAATAGAAACTATTTTGGAACAAAATAATGCTCCTTATACACCTGGAAGGTTACCTGTGTGGAAAAAGTAAGCACTTAATTTTTAATCAGTAATTTCAATCCAGAGGCATTTGCTATTTTTATAGCAAGTGCCTCTCCTGCTTTTGTAAAAGGCCAAACTAATAAATATTCAAGTTGGTTTTCATTTGCAATGCTTGCAATAGTATTTAAACAAAGTTCAAAAGTTTTCCCCTTACCACAAAACTCGGGCAGGGTAGTTACTGAGCAAAGATATAGTACATTGTATTTTATATGAAGAGGGGTTAATGTTAGCAATTGTTTTTCTGAAATTTTGTTTGCCAAAAAATCATTCATAATTTCGGAAGTAGTTGGTATAACTAATAGCCATATAATAGGTCCTTCATCATTAACCACCTCAGATAGTGTCATTGGATGAATCAACTTTAATTTTTCAATATCATGATTGGTTACTTGTATTTGATTTGGGTCATTGCGTGTAGCAAATACTTCATCTATCAATAACATCATACGTTTAAAATTTGGCTTATCATTCATCTTTTGATTCATTAAATAAAATATAAAAATATTGTTTTTATTTGATACACTTTGGTTTTAAAATGTCAGCAAAAATAAATTTTATGAAATTTGTCCGTAATGTTTTTTTTGTTGATTTTAGTTTCTTAAAAATTTAATTTTTATGGAAATTTTAATTAGGTGAAACTTAATTAAAATTCAAGTATTATTGAATCTGAAATAAGCTTCTGTACCTATATTTTTTTACTTTGAGTTTAATTGATAAATTTACAGTTAAATTTAAAGTTATCCCTAACCTTAGCTTATGAAAAAATTTTCCTTTTTTTTAACCATACTGTTTTTGCATCAATTTACATTAAATGCACAGTGGGTTACTATTCCTGATACTAATTTCGTAAATAAACTTACTCAAATTATTCCAAACTGTATGAATGGAAATCAAATGGATACTACTTGTACTCAAGTTGTGAATATGCAATCACTCGATGTGCATAATTTGGGTATTTATGATTTAACCGGAGTGCAATATTTTGATTCTTTGATTTATTTAGGGTGCCATCAGAATTATATCTCTACTCTTCCTAATTTGCCACAATTTTTAGAAACTATTAATTGCTCTTTTAATCTACTAACCGGTATTACCACATTGCCTCCCTTATTAAAATATTTATATTGCAGTAACAATCAAATTTCCAATATTTCATCAGTGCCCAACTCTCTACTTTACTTGTATTGTGGTGCAAATCAATTAAGCAATTTACCTCCTTTGCCTAACACTTTGCAAGTTATGAGTGTATCACAAAATGAGTTTTATAATCTTCCTACATTACCTGATTCATTGCTTGTGTTAACTTGTTACGAAAACTATTTAACTAATATACCAACATTGCCGAATAATCTTCAACAATTGTATTGTGGATTTAATATAATATCAAATATTCCATCTTTACCTAATACTTTAAATACCTTATCGTGTAGCTCAAATCCTATTACGAGTCTTCCAGCATTATCTACAAGTTTAGAATTGTTATATTGTAACGCCTGCCAAATTTCTTGGATGCCAAACTTACCAGGTAGCTTAATCAGCTTGGATTGTAGTGGAAATTTACTCAGTAGCCTTCCAACCTTGCCAAATTCTTTAAAAGCTTTGAGATGTTCAAATAATTACTTATATACAATTCCAGTTATTCCAGATTCTTTGGAATCATTGTATTGCAATTATAATAATTTAACTTCATTAGGAAAAGTTCCCAATGAAATGTCTCAATTTTTTATAGATAATAACGATATAATTTGTGTTACAAACTTACCTATAGTATTGGACTCAATTTATGCTGATATGGCTAATAATCCTATAGTTTGTGTGCCCAATCAAACCAACTACAGTTTAGGATTGCCCTTGTGTTTATATGGTGACATTATCAATAATCCAAACAATTGCATTGAAGCAAATTTAGCAGGTCATGTTTTTACCGATCAAAATAGTAATTGTAATCATGAAAATTTTGATTTGCCTACCAATAATATTCCTGTTAAATTATTTGGTAGCCAAAATAATTTTCTTGCCCTCAGCAATACTATAAATGGCGTATTTAGTTTTGGTTCTTTACTTCCAGATACATTTATTATTAAAGTTTTTGATAATATTTTACCTGTGTCATTAGATTGTGGTCAATCAAATGCTCAAACTGTTGTTTTAGATTCTTCCAATCAAACCATATTGGGTATTGATTTTCCGATTATTTGTGACGGATTTGACATAAAAACGCAATCAATGTACAACCAAGGTTTTGTTTTTCCTGGCCAAATACATAGGTTAAATACTCATATCACCAATAATGAAACATGGTATAATTTAGATTGTAATTCATCTGCTTATACAGGAACTGTATCAATTGAAGTAAATGGTCCGGTTTCATACCATTCAGTTGCTCCAAATGCTTTAACCCCATCTATAAATGGAAATATCTTTACATACACAATTGCTGATTTTGTTTCACTCACTCCATTATCGTTTGGATTGAATTTTAAGACTGACACCATTGCCTCTGCTGGTGATCAAATATGTGTGTACGTTTCAATTTCATCAACACCTATAGATGCTGATACCACAAATAATACTTATGATTTCTGTTATCAAGTAGTCAATTCATATGACCCTAACATGAAAGAAGTGTATCCTGTTGATGTTTCTCCAGGTTATGATGATTGGTTTACCTACACAATTCATTTTCAAAACACAGGTAGTGCACCAGCATTTAATATTCAACTTAAAGATACCTTAGACCATAGTTTAGATTTAAGCACTTTTGAAGTACTAGGATATTCGCATCCTTCAAATGTAAGACTCAATGATCATATTTTAAGTGTGAGTTACAGCAACATTATGCTTCCTGATAGTACTACTAATTACGAAGGTAGCAAGGGATATTTTCAATACCGTATTAAGCCAAAACCGAATTTACCATTAGGCACCCTTATTGAAAATACTGCTTACATTTATTTTGATTACAACACGCCTATTATAACTAATACAACACAAAACAATTTTGTAACTGGTTTAACAGAAAAGTTTAGTAAATCAATCAATGAATTTACATTATATCCTAACCCAAGCCATGGTATATTTAATTTTAAGGATACTAAAAACGTAAATCTCGTACAAGTCTATAATCTTTTAGGCGAACAAGTGTTATTACAAGGCAACCAAAAACAAATTAACCTGAGTAGTCTTTCAAGAGGTATATATTATGCAAAGATAAATGGAGAAATGGTGGTGAAGTTGGTAAAGGAGTAAGTTTAGGTGAAAACATGCATATTTTAAAAGGAGATTGAATGCCTCACCCTGATGAGTAAAAACAATAACTAGGTATAATTTATCATTCATCCGCCCTAGTTTATGTCTCTTTCCACAAACAAGATATTCATATTATACGAAAGTGAAATGGTCTTTAGCCCATTTCAAACTGAAGTAAATGCCGATGATCATTTGTTAGACCAAATTTATTTGGTCTATTACAAATATCATATCGGTATTACCATGCCTATATACCATTCATTCTCTGTAAAATGTATAAATGCACTTCGCAAAAGCGGGTGAAGCAAGGTACCATGTACCGCGGAAAACGCGACCAGCACGTCCCACTTAGGATTTTATTATTACCAAATTTTAAAAAGTATCGTTAAACTTCAAATGAAACGTTTAGGTGCTGGATTTGCCATAGGAAAAATTATATTTTTGTAACCCAAAATTCAATTCATAATTTACCGATTACAATTAACAATTTACAATTTCTGTATTGAATTAATGAAAATCTTATTACTTTCGCCCGGCTATTTGAAACATTTGCAAAAACCATTTGTTGAAAATAGTATTGATTGATTTTAAAATGTTGCGATTATGCCTAAAGTAACGATAGATAATCATGAAATAGAGGTTCCGGAAGGTACTACTATTTTGCAAGCTGCACGAATGATTGGTGGCGACATTGTGCCTCCAGCCATGTGTTATTACTCTAAACTGAAAACGAGTGGCGGTTACTGCCGTACCTGTATTGTTAAGGTTACACAAGGAAGTGCTAAGGATCCACGCCCTATGCCAAAACCGGTTGCCAGCTGCCGAACATTTGTAATGGATGGTATGGTGGTGCAAAATACCACATCGCCTGAACTACTTGAAGCTCGTAAAGGCGTGGTTGAATTTTTATTGCTAAATCACCCATTGGATTGCCCAATTTGTGATCAAGCAGGTGAGTGCGACCTTCAAAATTTAGCTTATAACAATGGTTCAGCTAACACACGTTATGAATTTGAAAGAAGAACCTTCCAAAAAATAGATATTGGCTCCAAAATTAAACTTCACATGACACGATGCATTTTATGCTACCGTTGTGTTAAAGTGGCTGATCAATTAACCGAAAAACGTGTACATGGCGTAATGAATAGGGGAGATGTAGCTGAAATTAGTACTTATATAACCAATGCCATTGAAAATGATTTTTCGGGCAATATGATTGATGTATGTCCTGTTGGTGCCCTAACCGATAATACTTTTAGGTTTAAAAGCCGTGTTTGGTTTAGCAAACCTGTTGACGCACACCGTACATGTACAAAATGCAGCGGAAAAGCAGTTTTGTGGATGAAAGGAGAAGAAGTTTTACGTGTAAGTGCTCGTAAAGATAAGTACAATGAAGTAGAGGAGTGGATTTGCAACGACTGCCGCTTTGAAAATAAAAATACAGCTAATTGGATAGTTGAAGGGCCACGTCACATTGCCAAGGATTCAGTTATTTCTCAAAATCATTACGAACATATTGATATGCAAAAACTGAAATTGGATATTAACAGACAAATTAAACTACAGGGAGGAAAACAAATTGTAGAACACTATTCACGTACCCAGTTTGAAGAAGAAAGTAAAAATGCATTAAAGGCAGCTAAAAATAAATAATTATGGTAAGCGGATACATTATATATAAAAGTATTATGGTGGTGGTTGTTTTCCTAATTGGATTGGGAATTGCTGCCTACAGTACCTATGCCGAGCGAAAGGTAGCAGCATTTTTACAAGACAGGCTGGGACCAAATAAAGCTGGTCCTTATGGCTTACTTCAGCCTATAGCCGATGGCGTTAAAATGTTTATGAAGGAAGAAATTATACCTGATGTGAGTAATAAATTTTTATTCATTTTAGGTCCTTGTATTGCGATGCTTACCGCCTGTATGACTGGTGTGGTCATTCCATGGAGTACCCCAATAACTATTGATGGCGTAAGTTACCCTTTGCAAATTACTGATATTAATATTGGTATATTATATGTTTTTGGAGTGGTATCGATTGGTGTTTATGGAATAATGATTGGAGGATGGGCAAGCAACAATAAATTTTCATTATTGGGTGCTTTACGTGCTTCAGCTCAAATGATTAGCTATGAAATAGCTATGGGCTTGTCTATTATTGCCTTAATCATGATGACCGGAACTATTAGTTTACAAGAAATTGCTGCCCAGCAAACAGGATGGCATTGGAATATAATATACCAACCACTTGGCTTTTTGATATTTATTACCTGTGCTTTCGCAGAATGTAACCGTACTCCATTTGATTTGCCTGAGTGTGAAACTGAGTTGATTGGTGGCTATCATACCGAATACAGCTCAATGAAATTGGGCTTTTATTTGTTTGCCGAATATGTAAACATGTTTATTTCATCTGCCATTATTTCAACTTTATATTTTGGAGGTTATAATATGCCTTTAATAGGGCGTTTTGTTACCGATCCTAATATTTTGAGTGTTTTAGGGGTGATATTTTTATTTGGTAAAATCTTCTTTTTCATATTTTTCTTTATGTGGATCAGGTGGACTATTCCACGTTTCAGATATGACCAACTGATGCATTTAGGATGGAAAATTTTTATTCCTCTTTCAATTTTAAATATATTGCTCACTGGAGCGGGAATTTTATTTTTTAATAGATAATAATTAAACGAATTACTAAAAGGTAATACTATAAGATGCTTACAAATCGTTCAAAAGTTGTAGTAAACAAACAAATGACCTTTATGGAAAGGATTTATTTGCCAGCAGTTATTAGCGGGCTAATGACTACCATAAAGCATTTTTTTAGAAAAAAAACAACCATAGATTATCCAAAAGAAACACGAGAAATTAGCGAAAACTATCGTGGTCAACATGTATTAAAAGTTGATGAAAATGGGGCTGAACGTTGCACTGCTTGTGGGTTATGTGCGGTTTCATGCCCAGCCGAAGCTATTAGTATGACAGCAGCGGAACGTCAAAAGGGAGAAGAGCATAAATATCGTGAAGAAAAGTACGCAGCAGTGTATGAAATAAATATGCTACGTTGCATATTTTGTGGTTTATGTGAAGAGGCTTGCCCTAAAGAAGCAATTTTTCTCACAGATAGACTGGTTCCTGTATCAGGAAAAAGAGATGAAATGATATATGGAAAAGATAAGTTAACAGAAAAAAAATATAATGAGGTAGACATTAGTAAACGTCAAACCCCCGCTGTATTGGCCTTTAAACAACAAAAGCAATATCAACATAATAAATTAAAATAAATACTGATAATAAATTTTATAGTCCAACTTTAGAATAATTTATAAATTCGGGCGCAATTTTAAAAGCAAGAAATGACTTTATATATATTTTACTTTCTATCATTTTTAGCCGTACTTAGTGCGTTTATGGTGGTTTACTCTAAGAACCCTGTGCATAGTGTACTTTATTTAATTGTTACATTTTTTTCCATTGCGGGACATTATATCTTATTGAATGCCCAATTTTTAGCTGCTGTGCACGTAATCGTTTATGCAGGAGCTATTATGGTGTTGTTTTTATATGTAATTATGATGCTTAATTTGAATACAGATACAGAAGCCCAAAAAAGCAATTATCTAAAATTGGCAGCTACAGTAGCAGGTGGTATTTTTATGATAGTAATGATAGGCAGTCTTAAAGGAGTTGAAAAAATTGAAAATTTAGGTACAAGCAATCAAAACGCAGGATTAATTAAAAACCTTGGCCAAGTATTGTATAATGATTATATGTTGCCCTTTGAAATGGCTTCTATACTTTTTTTAGCAGCCATGGTAGGTGCAGTTATGCTTGGTAAAAATGAATTAAAATAAAAATATGGTACAAGATACAATGGCTCAAAGTCTTCATGGAATTCCAATTAATGCTTACTTAACTTTAAGTGCAGTATTATTTAGTATTGGAGTTTTAGGTGTGCTTTATCGCAGAAATATTATTGTAATTTTTATGTGTATTGAGCTCATGTTAAATGCAGTGAATTTGTTATTGGCTGCTTTTGGCGCTTTTAGGGGCGACAGTAACGGACAAATTTTTGTATTTTTTATAATGGCAGTTGCTGCAGCTGAAGTCGCTGTAGGTTTGGCAATTCTGGTGATGATTTATAGAAATACAAGAAGTACCGATATTGATAGTTTGAGTAAATTAAAGTGGTAATCAAAAATTGACATACAAAACGTAAAGGTTTATACATGATTAAGTTAGTAGCATTAGTTCCATTGTTTCCCTTATTAGGGTTTATCATTACCGGATTGTTCGGTAAAAGTTTGAGCAAAACTTTTGCAGGCATTGTAGCCAGTGGTGCCATTTTACTTTCTTTTATAGTTTCTTTGTTATTGTTTATACAATTAAATGAAGCAGGTGACAATGTTTCTCATACTGTAAAGTTATTTGATTGGATAAGTGCTGGCAAATTTTCTGCTGACTTATCATTATTGATAGATCCACTTTCTTCTGTTTTTTTATTGGTTATTACTGGTGTTGGTTTTTTAATTCATGTATACTCTACAGGCTACATGCATGATGACGAAGGGCATAATAAGTTTTTCTCCTATTTGAATTTATTTGTTTTCTTTATGCTTTTGCTCGTTCTGGGCAGCAACTATTTGGTAATGTTTGTGGGTTGGGAAGGGGTTGGTTTATGTTCATATTTGTTGATTGGTTTTTGGTTTAAGAATACCAATTACAATAATGCGGCTAAAAAAGCTTTCATTATGAATCGCATTGGCGATTTAGGATTTTTATTAGGTATTTTTTTAATTTATGTAACTTTTGGCTCAGTGAGTTATGACGAAGTGTTTGCACAAGCCAAATTTTACACTGCTGACGAACCAGTGTTAATTGCTATTACTCTTTTATTGTTTATTGGAGCAATGGGTAAAAGTGCACAATTACCACTTTATACTTGGTTACCCGATGCAATGGCTGGCCCAACACCAGTTTCAGCATTAATACATGCAGCAACTATGGTTACTGCAGGTATTTATATGATAGCACGTTCAAACATTTTATACACGTTGGCTCCAGTTAGTTTGCATGTTGTTGCTTTAATTGGTGTAATTACAGCTGTATTTGCAGCAACTATTGGTTTATTACAAAATGATATCAAAAAAGTATTGGCCTATTCTACCGTATCCCAATTGGGCTATATGTTTTTAGCATTAGGTTTAGGTGCCTATACCAGTGCAGTGTTTCATGTAATTACACATGCATTTTTTAAAGCATTATTATTCCTTGGCGCGGGCTCTGTTATTCATGCAATGGGTGGTGAACAAGATATCCGTAAAATGGGAGGTTTAAAGTCGCATTTGCCCACCACATTTGCCACATTCCTCATTGGAACTATTGCCATTTCGGGTATTCCTCCATTAGCTGGATTTTTCTCAAAGGATGAAATCTTAGCACATGCTTTTGCTCACAATAAGATTTTTTGGTTGCTTGGAGTGGGTGGCTCTGTATTAACTGCCTTTTACATGTTTAGATTATTGTTCCTCACTTTTTATGGAAAATTCAGAGGTACCCATCATCAAGAAGAACATTTACATGAATCTCCAAAATCAATAACAATTCCTTTGGTTGTTTTAGCTGCTTTAGCCGTTTTAGGTGGATTAATAGGTTTACCTGAAGCATTTCACGCAAAGCATTTATTGAAAGCATTTTTAAGCCCTGTTTTTGCAGCCTCGGATATAAGAATGTTGCCAGCTGAAATAACCCATGCCACTGAATACGCATTGATGGCCTTAGCTATTGTAATTGTATTTGTAGTAGTGTTGTTGGCACGTAATAAATATGTAATTAAAGGTGAATTGCCTGTTGCTGACGGAGTAGCATTGAGCCCAATATCAAAATTAATTGCCAATAAGTATTATGTTGATGAAATTTATGATGCTTTAATAGTGAAACCATTGCATTGGATTTCTGGTATTTTTTATCGTGTAATGGATATTCAGATGGTTGATGGATTTGTAAATTTTATAGGAAAGTCTGTAGTTTGGTCCAGTGGAGTTTTACGTTTAGCACAAACAGGGAAAATTGGTTATTATGTGTTTGTAATGGTGCTTTCTGTAGCATTGTTACTATTGTATATTAGTATTTAAGTTTGAATATAAAGATATGTTAACAGCAATACTCATTGCTTTGCCCTTTGTAGCAGGGCTTTTAGTCATCACCAAGGGTGGTGAGCAATCAAAACGCATTGCCTTAATTGCCTCCTTAATTGAATTGGTGATAGTAGGTATTATGTTATCACAATTTCAGTTGAATGCTGAAAGTCAATTTGTATTTAACTATCCATGGATTCCTTCTCTAGGAATTAATTTTCATGTTGCAGTTGATGGTATTTCTATGTTGATGTTATTGTTAACTGCAGGACTCACTCCTTTAATCATATATTCATCATTTGGTCATCAATACAGCAAACCACAAAATTTTTATGGTTTAATTTTGTTGATGCAAATGGCATTGATTGGTGTTTTTACAGCGTTGGATGGATTTTTATTTTATATTTTTTGGGAGTTGGCTCTTATTCCAATTTACTTTATTTGTTTGCTTTGGGGTGGCGAAAATCGAGCAAAAATTACCTTTAAGTTTTTCTTGTACACCATGGTGGGTAGCTTATTTATGTTGGTTGCTTTAATTTATTTATACCAGCAAACTCCTGGCTCACACTCTTTTGATATTAGTGCCCTATATGCAGCTGGTCAAGCCTTAGATTTAAATGCACAACGTGGTGTTTTTTGGGGCTTATTTTTGGCATTTGCAATAAAAATGCCTATTTTCCCTTTACACACTTGGCAGCCCGACACTTATACAGTTGCTCCAACCCAAGGTACCATGCTACTTTCAGGGATCATGTTAAAAATGGGAATTTATGGAGCAATTCGTTGGTTATTACCTATGGTTCCAGAAGGAGTTGCTGCTTATGCCAATTTAGCTATGGTTTTAGCCATAATTGGAATTATTTATGCATCATTAATTGCTTGGGTGCAAACAGACATGAAACGATTAATTGCCTATTCTTCCATTGCGCATGTCGGATTAATTGCCGCTGGTGTTTTCAGTTTGAATGAACAAGGTGTTTCGGGCGCGGTATTTCAAATGTTAAGTCATGGTATTAATGTGTTTGCATTGTTTTTTATAGCCGATATGATAGAACAAAGAACTAAAACAAGGCTTATGAGTCAATTGGGTGGCGTTAGAACTATTGCACCTAAGTTTGCAACTTTTTTTATGATTATCATGATGGGAAGTGTGGCATTGCCTTTAACCAATGGTTTCCCTGGAGAATTTTTATTGCTTAATGGTGTTTATCAAACCAGTGGCATGTATGCCCTGTTTGCAGGAATTACCATTATTTTAGGTGCTGTTTATATGTTAAGTGCCTATCAAAAATCAATGCTAGGTGAAATAAGTGCTGCTACTGAAAACTTTGAAGAGCCTAAGGCCCATGAAAGTCATATCCTTTGGATTTGTGCAGGTTTAGTTGTTTTAATGGGAGTTTATCCAAAACCATTGTTTAAGATTGCAGAACCAGCAATTCAACAATTATTGAGCATGGTTAATTAATATATTTTTGAAATTGATTAATAATTAGGAGATATCCAAACAGTTAATATAAAGAAATGAAGTCATTATTACTCTTGTCAGGTTTAGGTGTAAGTGCAATGTTAGCAGAACTTTTTAATCTGAAGAAGTTACTATTCCCTGTGGTATGTTTGGGTTTATTGGCAACCATAGGTGTTTCAGTTTACGATTGGAATACTGATATTCACTTATTTAACAATATGTTGCGTTTAGATAATTACGCTTTATTGTTTACAGCTTCTATGGCTTTTATTACCCTTTTATGGTTTATGGGAGCCAATCAATATATTGAACTTGAAACCAGTATTTCTGACAAATATGCTTTAGTATTATTTGCCCTGGTTGGTGCCTTTATTATGGTGAGTTATAATAACATGAGTATGTTATTTATTGGCATTGAGATTTTAAGTTTATCGATGTATGTTTTAGCTGGAAGTAAGAAAAATGATTTGTTTGGTAATGAAGCTGCTTTGAAATATTTTTTGATGGGGTCGTTTGCCACTGGATTTTTATTATTTGGGGTAGCTCTCATTTATGGGGTAACAGGCTCATTTCATTTAGATGTAATTGGCGAATATTGTCGCTCTAATGCTGGTAATTTACCAATGATGTTTAATGCTGCCATTATATTAATGATGGTAGGCATGGCATTTAAAGTTTCGGCTGTACCTTTTCATTTTTGGGCTCCTGATGTTTACACTGGTTCACCAAGTATGGTTACTGCATTTATGGCAACTGTTGTTAAAACAGCAGCAATTGTGGCTTTTGCAAGATTGTTTTATGCTGCTTTTGGTTCTTCGCCAAGCACCTGGCAAACTGCTGTTTCAATAATGGCGGTGTTAACTATGTTTATGGGTAACGTTACTGCTATATTTCAACAAAATGTTAAGCGAATGTTGGCTTACTCAAGTGTTGCACATGCAGGTTATTTATTGATTGCTTTAGTTGCATTAAGTAATTTGTCGAGCGGGGCAATATTTTATTATACATTAAGTTACGCTATTGCATCATTATTGGCATTCCATATTTTATATACTGTGTCGGGCAATAGAAATGAAGGAGCTGAAATGAGTGCTTTTAATGGTTTGGCAAAGAGAAATCCTTTGATGGCATTTGGTATTACAGTTGCCATGTTATCCTTAGCAGGTATTCCTCCTTTAGCTGGATTTTTCGGTAAATATTACATATTTAATGCAGCCATTGAAGCGGGCAGATATAAATTAGTATTATTGGCTGTTGTGGCCTCTTTAATTAGCGTTTACTACTATTTTAAGGTGATTATAGCAGTTTACTTCAAACAATCAAACGATGTAGCCATTGAATTAAATGGCATGCACAAATTGCTTTATATG
>DAORKI010000019.1:24689-46372 GCA_035439485.1 Bacteroidia bacterium | reverse complement strand
AAAATGATTTAATTTGAAAATGTGATAATTTGAAAATGATTTAATTTGAAAATGTTTTAATTTGAAAACAATTTAATTTTTTTTGTGGTGTGTTTTAGAAGTTGCTATTATTTTTGATAGTATTTTATTGATTTCAGTTAGTTTTTCAATTGCAATATCACAATTGGGATAATTTTTTGAAAACTTACAGATTTGTAACCAATACGCAGTTTCGTCCACTTCTTTTGCAGAAATTTTTAATTTATGAATAAAATCAGCCTTACTTTCTGCATTTTGAGCCTCCATAATATTTGCACCAATTGAAGTTCCAGATTTTAAAATTTGTTTGGCAATAACATACTTTTTTTTTGACTCTAATAATTCTGCAAATTCAACAATTAAAAGTGCAAATTCAAATGTTAACTTTACAATGATATTTTCTTTGTCATCACGCATTATGAATTTATTAATTTAATTTTCAAATTGTTTAATTCTCAAATTTTCAAATTACTTTTTTCTGGTAGTTCTTTGTTCTATTCTTTTTTCGTATTGCTCGCCTTTAAAAATGCGGTGTACATATATTCCCGGAGTGTGAATGAAGTTTGGATCTAACTCGCCAACTTCAACCAATTCTTCAACCTCTGCAATAGTTATTTTACCTCCTATGGCCATAGCATGATTAAAGTTAAGTGCAGTTTGACGAAACACTAAATTTCCGGCTGTATCTCCTTTCCAAGCTTTCACTAAAGCAAAATCTGCTTCAAATGCATACTCTAATAGATATTCTTTTTCAACGCCATTAAAAGTAAATTTACGACTTTCCTTCCCAATGGCCACTTCAGTGCCAACACCTGCAGGAGTATAAATAGCAGGCATTCCATAGCCAGCAGCCATGCAACGAGTGGCTAAAGTTCCTTGAGGAACTAAATCAACTTCTAATTCCCCGCTCAGCATTTGTCTTTCAAACTCAGCGTTTTCGCCTACGTATGAAGATATCATTTTTTTAATTTGTTTGTTTTGAAGCAATAATCCCAATCCAAAATCATCAACACCAGCATTATTACTTATACAGGTTAAATTTTTGATGCCTTTTTTCACAAGTGCCGCAATTAAATTTTCGGGTATGCCGCAAAGCCCAAAACCACCCACCATTAATGTCATACCATCGGAAATGCCTGCAATGGCTTCATCTACATTTTTTACAGTTTTATTTATCATCTTAAAAAAATATTTCAAATTATCATTAAAAATCTTCACCAAATTCAATACTTTCTTCTTGTTCTTTATCTTGATTGTATTTACTACAATCGAGTTCAATTTTTGAATCAAAACCTTCGGGTCTTTCAAAGTCTTCTTGAGTAATTTTCAAGGATTTATCGGCATACACTTTTTTCATGTAAAGGCCCCAAATTGGCAAGGCCATTGAAGCGCCTTGACCCAGGTCGGTACTTCTGAAATGAGCACTTCTATCTTCGCAACCTACCCAAACTCCACTCACTAAATCGGGAGTAATACCCATAAACCAGCCATCACTATTGTTTTGGGTTGTACCAGTTTTACCTGCTATTGGTGCAGTTAAACCGTATCTAAACCTAAGTCGTAAACCAGTACCATGATCTACCACACCTTTCATTAAATTTAGGGTAAGATAAGCAGTTTCTTTACTTATTGCTTCCACTCTGCGAGGCATAAAATCTTCTAAAACATTCCCGTTTTTATCTTCAATTCGGGTTATAAAAGTTGGTTCAACCCAAACTCCTTGATTTGCAAATGTGCTATTGGCTCCTACCATTTCAAATACCGAAATATCGGCAGTTCCCAAACACAAAGATGGTACAGCATCTAAGTGACTTTCAATACCCAACTTACGTGCTAAGTCAACCACAGCTTGAGGTCCAAATTGTTTCATTACATAAGCCGTAATTGAATTTACCGATAAGGCCAAGCCTTTTTTTAGTGTCATCATACCGCCATATTTTGCATCCGAATTTTTAGGTGACCAAGTTCCACCTTCTGGCAAATCAAATGTAACTGGAATGTTGGGAACTTGATAACATGGACTCCATTGTTCTTGCATAGCTAATGTGTATACAAAAGGCTTAAATGTTGAACCAACTTGACGTTTCCCTTGGCGAACATGGTCATATTTAAAATTGCGGTAATCAATACCACCAACCCAAGCACGCACATAGCCAGTACTTGGCTCCATGCTCATGAACCCTGTTTGTAAAAAATATTTACAATAGCGCATGCTGTCCCATGGGCTAATTAAAGTATCAAATTCACCTTTCCACGAAAAGAGTTTAGTTTCAACTTTTTTCATAAATGTAGCTTTAATTTCAGGGTCACTTAAACCTCTTTCTTTTAAAATACGGTAACGTTCACTACGTTTCATGGCTTGGGTCATTAACTTTTGAACTTCTTCGTCATTCATGTTGTAAAAAGGAGCATTCTTTTTACCTTTCCAATGAGCAAAAAATTTTCCTTGTAGTTCACTGAGCCATTCTTTTACAGCCTCTTCGGCATAACGTTGCATTTTGCTATTGATGGTGGTATAAATTTTTAATCCATCTTTGTATAGGTTGTAATTTGAACCATCTGGTTTTTTATGTTCTTTGCACCACTTTTTCATGTAATCGCGCAAATATTCACGAAAATAAGTGGCCAAACCTTCATTTTGATCTTCGGCAGTGAATTTAAGTTTAAGAGGTATTTTTTTATATTTTTCACATTGCTCTTCAGTAATGTATTTATATTTCTCCATTTGGTTAAGAACTACATTTCTTCTGGTTAGTGCATTATCGGGCTTTCTTTTAGGATTAAATAAGGAAGGATTTTTTGCCATGCCTACCAACATTGCAGCTTGCTCTAATTTTAAAGAGTCTGGAGTTGTATCAAAATAAATGCGTGCAGCAGATTTAATTCCAACCGCGTTGTTAATGAAATCAAATTTGTTGAGATACATAGCAATGATTTCATTTTTGGTGTAATTTCTTTCTAATTTAACTGCAATAATCCATTCTTTAAATTTGCGTAATACCAATTCAAATTTATTGAGATTCTCTCTTGGAAATAGCATTTTAGCCAATTGCTGAGTAATTGTGCTACCACCACCACTTCCTTCTCGTCCGCTTAAAGCACCACTAATAGCACGTCCTAGTGCACGTACATCAACACCACTATGCTTGTAAAAACGAGCATCTTCAGTAGCAATTAATGCATTAACTACGTTTGGAGAGATTTGGTTAAATGATACATTAGTGCGGTTTTCGATATAATATTTTCCAATAACTTTTTGGTCGGAAGAAACAATTTCAGATGCCAAATTACTTCTTGGATTTTCTAGTTCTTCGAGTGAGGGTAAATCAGCAAAAACAGTAAGGTACAGGATAAAACAAGAAATAAAAATAATTGGCATTAGTGCAAGTATCCAAAGCCATTTAATTCTGTTGTTGTTTGATTTCGCCATAGTTATTTAAACATCACAAAAGTATTAAAAAAACAAGGCCATAATTGTGAAATTATGTAGGTAAAAGAAAATAAAAAGTAATGCACCATTTTTTAGTTAAGATCGAAGAATTTTTTCTATCTTTTTTCCTTTTGCCAATTCATCTACCAATTTATCTAAATATCTTACCTTTTGTGTTAGTGTATTTTCTATTTCTTCAACTCTATAACCGCAAATAACACCAGTGATTAAATGAGCATTAGGATTTAAATTTGCTTGTGCAAAAAAGCTTTCAAAATTTACTTTTTCATCTAATAACTTTTTAATAGCATAAACATCGAAACCAGTTAACCAAGTAATAACTTGGTTTAATTCATCTACTGTTCGACCTTTTTTTTCAACTTTGGAAATATATAAGGGATAAACAGAAGCAAAAATCATTTTTGCAATTCGTTCATCATGTTTAGCAGTTGTATTCAAATTAAAATTTATTAATCAATATACTTCTTTCACAATGCGTCTAACCGATTCTGATTTTCCCATGGTGTAAAAATGCAAACAAGGAACTCCATTTTTTATTAATTCTTTTGCTTGCTGAATACCCCATTGTATACCAATTTCCTTTGCTTCTATTTCACTTTTGGCCTTTAATAATTCATCAGACAATGTTTCGGGAATATCTATATTAAATATTTTAGGTAAAATTGTTAGTTGTTTTGCAGTAGATATTGGCTTTAAACCCGGTATTATTGGCACTTTAATTCCAGCTTCCAAACAAGCTTCTCGAAACTTAAAAAACTTTTCATTGTCGTAAAATAATTGAGTAACAATATAATCAGCTCCAGCATCAATTTTGGCTTTCAAATATTTTAAGTCAGTATTAAAATTTGGTGCTTCAAAATGTTTTTCGGGATAGCCAGCAACACCAATACAAAATTCTGAAGGAACAGCTTGAATTTCATTATCCATGTATGTTCCTTGGTTCATTTCAACTATTTGCTTTACCAAATCAACTGCATATGCATTCCCATTTTCCTTTGGTGTAAAAGTGCTTTCAGTTTTAACTGGGTCGCCTCTAAGCGCAAGTACATTGTCGATTCCAAGATATTGTAAATCAACTAAGGCATTTTCTGTTTCTTCTTTAGTAAATCCTCCACAAATTAAATGAGGCACAGCATCAATTTTGTATTTATTAATAATGGCAGCGCAAATTCCAACGGTTCCAGGACGTTTTCTGATGGCCACTTTCTCAAGATAACCTCCTTCTCTTTTTTTATAAACATACTCTTCGCGGTGATAGGTTACATTGATAAAATTTGGAGCAAATGGCAATAATGGATCAATGCTTTCATAAATTGAATCAATTCTTTTACCTTTTAACGGAGGCAGAATTTCAAAAGAAAAAAGGGTTGATTTAGCTTGATTAATGTGGTCAATTACTTTCATATTGTTTTAAAAGGTGTGCAAAATTATATTATTTATTCAAAAAATAATAAAATGATTTAGATAACAAGAGCTATAAAATTGCACAAAAAATTAAATTATTAAGCAAAACAAACGATTTTATATATATTTGCGTTATTACCATAAATATAACAATTGATAATTCACATGTTTTGCTCAAGCCGTATGCTTAAATTTTACGCTCATTTTGGCCTTATTTTTATCCTATTTATTGTTGCATCTTGTGGAAATAAGAAGCCCACTTCCGACTTTACTGCAAGCCCATTAAAAGTAAAATTAGGGCAAGAAGTTACATTTACAGATAACTCAAGCAATGCAAATAGATATTTGTGGAATTTTGGAGATGGCATTGAAAGAAATGATTTGCGTCAACAAAAGTATGCATATTCAGTTCCAGGAAGTTACACAGCAGTTTTAACTGTTTGGAACAAGAAAGAGAAAAAAGAAGCCAGTAGCACTAAAACAATCACAGTTGACCCTCCAACCAAAGATGATATACTAGGAGTTTGGTATTATTATTTTGTGCAAGATGTTAAACAATGGGAAACTTTTACCGATAAATCAACTGCCATAAATGAGGCTAGAACAAGCCAAGTGTATGCATTTGATCGTATGGATTATTTTGCTGGAGATGCCGATACCTTTAGTTTAAACATCAATAATTATGGTACTAATATTTTGTATTGGCTGTGGGAATTAAATGCTGGTGATTTAATTTTGAAAGATACATTAAATAAAAAAGAATACAAGTATAATATTGTAAAGATGTATGATGATGAAATGATATTAAGAGATAAAAAGAAAGAAGGCTTTGATCGCTTATACTACTTTAAAAGGTAGATTATTCATCACTTAACTGGCCGAAATCCCTTATTTACCTAAATAATTTTGTGCCTTAAAAATATTGCAAATATTGGCTATACTTTCATTTATTGGTATAAATTGATAACTCAATGTATCTGTAATTTTTTTATTTGAAAATTGTACTTTTTGAAATGCAGCATCAACTGTTTCCTTTGTTATAAGGGGGTTTGAGCCTGTTATTATAGATTTAAATTTTTCCAATCGCCAAACCAAAGCTGCCAATATTTTTGAAGCTTTAATTGATGGGCGTGGCTTTCCAAAACAATCATGCATTCGGTTAAAAACATCAGCATAGTATAAGTTTTGGGCACAAACAATATACCTTTGATGATGAATTGGACTTTCCATTAATTGTATCATAATTTGAGCTACGTCACGCACATCAACAAATCCAGTCATACCGTCACTATAATATTTTAAGCCTTTATAGGCACTCCTAAACATGTTACTACTACCACTTTGCCAATCTCCAGGCCCTAAAATAACAGATGGATTTACAATCACAACCTCAAGCCCTTCTTCTGATGCACGCCACACTTCTCGCTCCGCGTTATATTTTGAAATACCATAATTTGAATTTTGAGGACTATTTACAAAATATGTTTCTTCAGTAACTATCGAGCCATCGGTGGTTTTACCTAAGGCTGCAACTGAACTAACATGACAAAATTTCTTTACCTTTCTTAAAAGACTCATGTTTACCATTACTTCGGTGCCTTGAATATTGATATGGTTCATATTTTCTATTTCTTTAGGACTAAAAGAAACCACAGCTGCACAATGATACACCTGATTAACACCTTCTAACAAATTGAAAATAAACTCACTATCAGTCACACTTCCTTCATACCAAGTTATTTTTTCAAAAAGCTTTTCATTTTCAACATCATAAGCTTTAAAAGTAAGAAGTGACTTATTTTTACTATCTTCCTTTGTTGCTAAGGCTTTTACTTGATGCCCCTTTTTTAATAATGACAAGAGCACATGACTGCCTAATAAACCACTCGCACCTGTCACTAAAATCATAATTTAAAATTTAAAGAAGTTGTAAAAAAGCATTAATCAAACTGCAATATTAGCACTATATTTGCCACAATTTTATAAAAAGAATTATGATTAAGAAAAACTTTGTTGATGAATTACGTTGGCGCGGCATGTTGCATGATATAATGCCTGAAACTGAGGAATTGTTGAATAAAGAAATCACCAGTGGTTATATTGGATTTGACCCAACAGCCGATTCATTGCACGTAGGTAGTTTAGCACAAATTATGACTTTATTACATTTTCAACAAGCTGGCCACAAGCCTTATGCATTAGTTGGTGGTGCCACAGGTATGGTTGGTGATCCTTCAGGGAAATCGCAAGAAAGAAATTTGTTGGATGAAGAAACCCTAAACAAAAATGTAGAAGGAATAAAAAATCAATTGTTGAAATTTTTGAATTTCAGTAGCGGTGAAAATAAAGCCGAATTGGTGAATAACTACGATTGGTTTAAACGATACTCTTTTTTAGAATTTATTAGAGATGCTGGCAAGCACATTACAGTTAATTATATGATGGCTAAAGATTCTGTGAAAAAAAGAATTAGTGGTGATGATCGTGAAGGCATGTCCTATACTGAGTTTAGCTATCAATTGATACAAGGGTATGATTTTTATTATTTATGGAAAAACCATCATGTTCAGCTTCAAATGGGAGGCAGCGATCAATGGGGAAATATTACTACAGGTACAGAATTTATTAGAAGAAAGGATGGAGGCAAGGCTTATGCTTTAACCACTCAATTAATTAAAAAGGCTGATGGAACTAAGTTTGGAAAAAGTGAAAGTGGCAATATATGGTTAGATAAAACAAAAACTTCACCATATGCGTTTTATCAGTTTTGGTTGAATACCAGTGATGATGATGCAAAAAGTTATATAAGAATTTTTACTTTAATGGATAAAACAACCATTGAAGGTTTAGAAAAAGAACATACCCAAGCACCCCATTTGCGCATATTACAAAAGGCCTTGGCTAAGGAAGTTACCATAAGAGTGCATAGTGAAGAAGATTATAATGCTGCTATTGAAGCCTCTGAAATACTTTTTGGAAAGGCAACAGCGGAGGCGCTTGCAAAAATTGATGAAGCTACTTTTTTAGCTGTTTTTGAAGGTGTGCCAACTTATAATTTGGATAAAAAAATATTGGAAACCGGTATTCAACTTGAAGATTTATTGGTGGTTCATACCAACATATTTCCATCAAAAAGTGAAACCAGAAAAAATATTACAGCAGGTGCTGTATCATTGAATAAAAATAAAATGATGAGCAACACCGAAGTAATTAACAGCAGCCATTTAATGAACAACAAATATTTATTATTACAAAAAGGTAAGAAGAATAATTTTTTAGTGATAGTACAATAGTTTTTAGGCTATTGTAATTTCATGCTCTTGTTTAGCTGTGATGCGGCCTACTGGCTTTTGCAAACAATTAAAACTATCATAAGCCTTGCATGTTTCTAAAAATTCGGGCAAGGCTTTTTCGTTTACTGAAATGAGTAAACCACCTGATGTTTGTGGATCACAAAGCAGTAAAAATTCTAATCCATCCATCCCTTTGACAAGGCTTTTGTAGGCATTCAAATTTTTTGTGGTAATATCGGGATAACAAAATTGATTGGTATAAAAATTTATCCCTTCTATAATCGGGATGCTTTTTAAATCAATGTTTGCAGAAACCCCTGCCGCTTTGGTCATTTCGGTTAAATGTCCCACAAGTCCAAATCCTGTTATGTCAGTTAATGCATTTACACCATCAATTTTCCCCAAGGCACTACCTAAGTTATTTAAAGTGGTCATAATTTGCATCATTTTTTGTTCGTCATTAGGTATAATGATGCCTCTTTTTTGCGCAGCAGCAAGTATTCCTACACCAATTGGTTTTGACAAAAATAAATAGTCATTAATTTGCGCGGTGCTATTTTTTTTAATGTGCTGTACAGAGGCAATTCCAGTAACTGCCAGACCAAAAATAGGCTCTGAACTTTCAATACTGTGACCTCCACTTAAGTTAATTCCTGCATCGTAACAAACACTACGAGCACCCTCTAATACCTGCTGTGCAACACTTGTTGGTATCTTATCTATTGGCCATCCTAAAATGGCTATTGCCATCATTGGTTTACCGCCCATTGCATAAACATCACTTAATGCATTACATGCAGCAATTCGTCCAAAATCAAAAGCGTCATCAACAATAGGTGTAAAAAAATCGGTAGTACTTATAATGGCATGTGCATTATCCAAAACATAAACTGCTGCATCATCATTTTCTTTATTTCCAACCACTAAATTATCATCAATAATTTCCTTAGCATTGGTTTGCAGTAATGTTTTTAATTGATCGGGGGCAATTTTACAACCGCATCCTGAGCCTTTGCTATATTTAGTAAGCTTAATAAGTTCCATTTATATATTTTGAAAAGCCATCAATAATTGTGCAATTTCTTTATAACTGGCATCATGTTTTGGAGCAACTGAAATTACACTATCAGGATTTCTTTTTTCTTTACTGAATAAATAACTGCTGTCATAATAATCGAGCAACATAAAAATCCATGAATTTAGATCTTTTGCCAACAAAAAATCGATAGCTTGTTGCATTCTTAAATTACCCATCTTTTTTTCTAGTTTGCGTGTACATTCTTCTAAAAGCTTCACTTCATAATTTCCATATTCTTTAGCAATATGTTGTATTCTGCGACCTAATGAAATTTGAATATCATAAGTTGTGGCAGAGCGCATTATTTCGAATATTTTTGGAGGTATACGCACGGTGCCAATCATTCTGCTTTCATTTTCAAGCCATAAAGTTTTATTGTGATTTAATTTAATCCATTGCATAGCCAATTTGTTCTCAAACATTTCTACTGAAGGTTGAGCTTCTTGACCTAAACCTCCAAAAGCGGAGCCTTTATGATTTGCTAAACCCTCGAGGTCAATAATTTGCTCTCCTAGCATACCTAATTCATGCAAAATATATGTTTTTCCTGAACCAGTTTTTCCTCCTAAAACTTTTACTTGCTGCGGTATTTCTAGTGTTTGTATTACCCATTGACGATATTTTTTATAACCACCTTGTACTAAATTTACTTCAAAACCAGCAGTATGGAGTAAAAACGCCATAATATTACTTCGTAAACCACCTCGCCAACAATACAAATTTATTTTTTTATTTGGCGCAATTTTAAGTGCATCCTTTATATAATCGATAAATTTATGAGCAACTAATTCATAACCTTTAATCACTGCAGCTTCATTCCCTTCCTTTTTATAAGTGGTGCCCACAATAGCTCGTTCTTCATTGTTTAACAATGGCAAATTAAATGCTCCTGGGAAATGGGCATGCGCATACTCAGCTGGGCTGCGCACATCACAAACAGGATTAATTGTCGACAGTTCTAAAAATGTAGCAAGTTCAAGTTTATTTATCAATTCGAAAATGATTTAATTAAATCTCCAATTCCAATACACAAGGACAATGATCCGAATGTTTGGCTTCAGGTAAAATTTTAGCTCCTTTTAAATTAGCCATAAGATTGTCGGTAACAATATTATAATCAATTCGCCAACCTAGGTTTTTGGCTCTTGCATTGGCTCTAAAGCTCCACCAAGTATATTCATTGGGTTGTTGGTTAAACACCCTAAAACTATCAATGTATCCCATAGCTAAAAAGTTATCAAACCATTCCCGTTCTTCAGGTAAAAAACCAGAAGTATTGGCATTTGATTTTGGATTATGAATGTCTATTGGTTTATTGCAAATATTGTAATCGCCACAAACAATTAGCTTTGGTCTTTCTTTTCTTAAACTATTAATATATTCAGTAAAATCGTTTAGCCAAACCATTTTAAATGCTTGCCTATCATCGCCACTCGAGCCTGATGGCATATAAACACTTACCACCGAAACATCTCCAAAATCAGCACGTAAAAACCTCCCTTCAAAATCATATTTTTCAATTCCCATTCCGTATTGAACATGGTCTGGCTTTTGCTTTGTGAGGATTGCCACACCACTATATCCTTTTTTTTGCGCAGGATACCAAAAATGATGAAAACCAGCTTCTTCAAATATTTTTACATCCAATTGATCTGGGCTAGCTTTTATTTCTTGCAAACAAATAATGTCGGCACCACTCTCTATTAGCCATTCAAGCCAATTTTTTGTGAGAGCTGCGCGTATACCATTTACATTATAGGTAATGATTCTTTTCATACTTTAAAAATAAAAAAAATTAAGAATATTATTATTTTGGTGCTAATCTCAGCAAAATTAATGCGATAAAAAAATACAAAATATTAGGAATCCAAACCGCTACTAATGGGGATAAGTTACCGTTGGTGGCAAAAGTGGTAGAAACTTGCAAAAACAATATATAAGAAAAACTAATTAACATACCTAAACCAATGTGCAAACCTACCCCTCCTCTGGTTTTACGACTTGCCATACTCACACCAATGAGTGTTAATATAAAAGTGGCAAAAGGCATTGAGGTCCTTCTATATTTTTCTAATTCAAAATAAGCAATTTCATCTGATCCTCGCATTTTTTCTTCAGCAATAAATTTATTAAGCTCAGGCCTATTCATGGTTTCCACATTGTTTAAGCGTGTACTAAAATCCGATGGTTTAAAATTGTAAACTGTATCAAACTCGGCACCAGTTCTTAAACTTTCTTTCATGCCTGCTATAGTCCTGATTGAATAATTTTGAACTTTCCATTTATTAGAAATGCTATCATACTTAATTTGATTTGCCATCAGTTTATAAACCATTTTTCCATCTTTTACAATTTCATAACTAAAGCGCGAACCTATATTTTCGAAATTGTTATAACTTTCAAAATAAATATACTCGCCTGGCTTAATTTGACGATGAATATTGATATCACTATTTCGAAATTTGTTTCTAATATAAGTATTTTCAAAGTTCAATCTTTTTTGATTGGCATGTGGAATAACGTAATTATTTAAGTAAAATGAAAGACTAGCCAATACTGCTGATGCCAACATGTAGGGCATTAAAAATCTTCTAAAACTTACACCACTCGAAAGTATGGCCACAACCTCTGTATTACTTGCCATTTTTGATGTAAAAAATACTACTGCAATAAATGTAAACAGCGGGCTAAATAGGTTAACGAAAAAAGGTATGAAATTAAAATAGTATTCAAAAATAATTACCTTAACAGGTGCTTTGCTTTGAATAAAATCATCAATTTTTTCGGAAATATCAAAAATTATTGCTACTAAAACTATCAATAAAATAGCATAGACAAAAGTGCCAAGAAATTTTTTGATGATATATAAGTCAAGTTTTTTCAAATGCTAAATTTATAAACGCACTCCTAATTGTTTTACCATTTTATTTTTCCAATCATAAAAAGTGTTATTCAAAATTTGTTGTCTTGCTTCGGTAACTAACCATAAATAAAATGCCAAATTGTGAATACTTGCAATTTGACCTGCAAGTCTCTCACCAGATACAAAAAGATGTCTTACATAGGCCTTGTTGTAGTATGAATCAACATATGAAGTTCCACTTTCATCCAAAGGAGAAAAATCATTTTTCCACTTTTCATTTTTCATATTCATAATGCCATTGCGAGTAAATAACATCCCGTTTCTTGCATTACGTGTTGGCATCACACAATCCATCATATCAACACCAAGAGCAATATTTTCCAGTATATTGATTGGTGTTCCAACACCCATTAAATAGCGTGGCTTATCACTTGGTAAAATATCACATACAAGCTCGGTCATTTCATACATGATTTCAGCGGGTTCTCCAACTGACAAACCTCCAATGGCATTACCATCTCTATTTTTGGATGCAATATATTCAGCAGATTGGATCCTTAAATCTCTAAAAGTACTACCTTGTACAATTGGAAATAATGTTTGATCATAGCCATAAAATCCTTCTGTTTCATCAACTCTTGTGCAACATCTATCTAACCAACGATGTGTTAAACCCATCGATTTTTTTGCATAATCGTAATCACATGGATAGGGTGTACATTCATCCAAAGCCATCATAATATCTGAACCAATAATACGTTGTGTATCCATGGTATTTTCAGGCGAAAACATGTGTTTAGATCCATCAATATGCGATGCGAATTTTACACCTTCTTCACTTAGTTTTCTTTGGGCTGCTAATGAATATACTTGATAGCCACCACTATCAGTTAAAATTGGTTTATCCCAATTCATGAACTTATGCAGTCCACCCGCATTCTTCATTACCTCTAAACCTGGTCGTAGAAACAAATGATAGGTATTACCTAAAATTATTTGGGCTTTAATATCATTATGTAATTCATTTTGATGCACACCTTTTACAGAAGCCACAGTTCCAACTGGCATAAATATAGGTGTTTGAATTTCACCATGTGAAGTGGTAATTGTACCTGCACGAGCTTTACATCCAGTGTCTTTTGCCGCTATTTTAAAATCCATAATAAAAGGATTAATTTAAATTTTTAATTCGAGAAAATAAATGTTTAGCTGCGCAAAGTAGCACCTAACTCTTCTTCATAAGCTTTAATCAATTTACTCATCACCTTATCAATTTGTTTATCATTGAGTGTTGCCTCTGCATCCTGTAAGGTAAAGCTTACTGCGTATGATTTTTTGCCTGCCTCCAAATTTTTTCCTTGATAAACATCAAATAATTGAATCGATTTCAACAAATTTTTTTCAGATTTTTTTGCAATTTGTATGATTTGTTCAAAGCCTATTTTTTCATCAATCAATAAGGCCAAATCTCTTCTAACTTCAGGGAATTTTGGCACTTCGTTGAAAATAATTTTTTGATTTGAAATAGGTTTATAAAGCTCATCTAAATGTAATTGGGCGTAAAATATTTCCGATTGAATATCAAATGCTTTCGTGATTTCGTTTTTTACAATGCCCGAAAAGCCTATCTTTTTGGTATTTAAATGGTATTGAATTCCAGTTGATACAGTATGCTCATTTGCAATCTCAGAAGCCGTAGGAGAAATTCCAACATGTTTAAAAATAATATCTAATACACCTTTCAGTCTAAAATAATTTTCCTTTTCACGATTTGAATTCCATGCTTCAGCATACTGATTTCCACACAACACAATTGATAAAATTGTTGATTCATGAAATTGTGTATCTGATTTATAATACACCTTTCCTGTTTCAAACAGTTTTAAATCACTATTTTTTCTATTGCTGTTGTATCGAATAGTTTCAAGTGCTCCAAATAACATAGACTGTCGCAAACTATCTAATTCAGAGCTTAAAGGATTTAATAATTTTACAACTGATAATTGATTAGCCTGCAAAAACTTTTCGGCATAAGTTGAATTGCTTAAAGAGTTGTTTAAAATTTCATGAAATCCAATTCCTGTTAATATCTTTCTTAATTTATGATTGATTTGCTCAATGTTTGGTTTTGGCTTAGAAATCAAAGAAATTCGCATTTGCTCTGGTAATTCAATATTGTTGTAGCCATATATTCTCAATATTTCTTCAATAACATCGGCTTCTCTAGTTACATCAACCTTGTTTAATGGAATTTGCAATGTGAGCAAATCATCATTTTTACTTAAAATTTTTATCCCTAATTGCTTTAAAATTAAATTTATTTGCTCCTCGGGTATTTCAGCTCCAACCAGTTGATGGCATCTTTTTAAATCAAATTCTATAACCTTAGGTTCAAATTTATTCGGGTAAATATCTATTACATTTCCTCTCACTTTAGCACCTGTAATTGATGTTAAAAGTTCTATTGCTCTATACAGGGCATCGATTGTAGCGCTTGGGTCAGTGCCCCTTTCAAATCTAAAAGATGCATCTGTTTTTAAATTATGATGTTTAGAAGTTTTGCGAATACAGGTGGCATCAAAATAAGCACTTTCTAAAAATATTCTTTTAGTGGCTGATTTAACACCTGAATATAAACCTCCATAAACTCCCGCTATGCACATGGCTTCGGTGTTATTGCATATCATTAAATCATGAGTGCTAATGCTTCTTTCAATTCCATCTAAGGTAATAAATTTTTCTTCCTTGGAAGGTTTTTTTACCAAAATTTTATTGCCTTTAATTGCGTCAGCATCAAAAGCATGTAGTGGTTGTCCTGTTTCGTGTAAAACGTAATTAGTGATATCAACCACATTGTTAATTGGTTTAACCCCAATACTTAAAAGTTTATTTTTTAACCATGAGGGCGAATCTTGCACATTCACATCTTCGATATAAACACCGCTGTATCTTGGACAAGCATCGCTAGCCAATATTTCAACATCTATTAAAACATCAGTTTGAGATGTAATTTGAACATTCTTTTTTGGTATATTTAGTAAAACCTCTTTTCCCGTTTTTATGGCCAAAACAGCTGCCAAATCGCGAGCTACACCAATATGTGATGAAGCATCAACTCTATTGGGTGTTAACCCTATTTCAAAAACAGTATCTTTTTCAACTTTAAAATAATCGGCAGCCATCATTCCTACTGAAATATCTGATGGTAAAATCATAATACCATCATGGGAAAGTCCAACGCCAATTTCATCCTCAGCACATATCATACCTTCTGAAACTAGGCCTCTAATTTTTGATTTTTTTATTTCAAAAGATTCTCCTTCAATTGGATATAACTTTGCACCCACTAAAGCAACAATTACTTTTTGACCAGCTGCCACATTTGGTGCTCCACACACTATTTGTAAGAGATTGTCATTGCCTACATTCACTTTGGTTAAACTTAGCTTATCTGCATCAGGGTGTTTTTCTTTTGTGATAACTTCTCCAACAACTAATCCATTGAGGCCTCCTTTAATACTTTCGAATGTTTCTATTGACTCCACTTCTAAGCCACAAAAAGTAAGCATTTCAGCCACCTCATTTGCTGGGAGGTCAATATTGATGTATTCTTTTAACCAGTTATAAGAAATCTTCATAATATTTTCATAATAAGTGTGCAAAAGTATATTTTTTTGAAGAACTTAATAGCCTCAAATACTCATATTCCTCTTATTTTAAACATATTTGCATAATTTTTTTAATTTTTATTGATGAAAGAATTTAGTGATAAAATTATAAGTTGGTATCAAATCAATAAAAGAGAATTACCTTGGAGAAATTCACAAGATCCTTATTTTGTTTGGTTGTCAGAAATAATTTTACAACAAACAAGAGTAGATCAAGGCTTGCCTTACTACCTAAAATTTATTGAAAAATTTCCAACTGTGCAACAATTAGCTGAAGCAAGTCAAGATGAGGTGTTACGACTTTGGCAAGGATTAGGATATTACTCTAGAGGGAGAAATTTGCATTTCACTGCAAAACAAATTGTTCAAGAGTATGATGGTATTTTTCCAACTCATTTTAATGATTTAATAAAACTCAAAGGAATTGGTAATTATACAGCTTCAGCCATATCATCTTTTTGTGCCAATCAAGCAAATGCTGTGGTTGATGGCAACGTTTACAGAGTGTTATCTCGGTTATTTGGTATCGAAAATGATATAAATTTAATTTCCACCCAAAAGGAAATTCAACAACTTGCCAATGATTTGTTAAACAAAAAACAACCCGGTTTACATAACCAAGCTATTATGGAATTTGGAGCATTGCAATGTGTGCCAAAGTCTCCAAACTGCACAATTTGCCCATTTGCTGATTCTTGCTTTGCAAAACTAAAGGACAAAGTTTCAGTTTTGCCTTTCAAATCAAAAAAACTAAAAATTAAAGAAAGATATTTTAACTATATTGTAATTTCTGATGACATCAAAACATACGTTAAAAAGCGCGAAAATGGTGATATTTGGGAAGGATTATATGAATTTCCACTTATTGAAAATAGTCAGGAATTAGAAGAAAAAGAAATATTAAGTTTAAAAGAATTTGATAAGTTAATTGGCAAAAATAGGTACCAAATTTCAAGAATTAGTCCAATTTTTAAACATCAACTTACACATCAAAAAATATTTTGCAGGTTTATTGAAATAAAAGTTAATAAACTCACTAACATAAGTGCTTTTGAAAGCGTATCTTGGATAATGTTTGAAAAATACCCTAAACCAATTCTAATCCAACGATTTTACTTAAATAAATATTTAAAAATTAGGTAGTTAAATATATTTTATATATTTGTTACCTTACTACATAGCCAATAATACGTATGAAAAGAATATACCTCCTAATACTTTTGCTTTCCTCTTCCATTTTTGCTCATGCTTCACACATCAGCGGTGGTGATATGAACTACACTTGGGTTGGGCCTGGTGCAAATACTTATTTAATTACTCTTAACTTGTTCAGAGATTGTGATGGTATCACCATGAGCAACTCCGAAACTGTAACAGCAACTAGTACCTGCGGAGGTAGTATTACCATAACGGTAGATTTAACCAATCCTGGTGGTACTGAAATTTCACAATTATGCGACAACCAATTAAGTACCTGCAATAATGGTACTTATCCGGGTATGCAATTATACACTTATGAGGCCATAGTAGATTTATCGCCTCCTTGCGACACTTGGACCTTAAGTTGGACCACATGCTGCAGAAATACTACTGTAAATGTGCCTACCAGCTCAAGCGATGATATTTACATTCAAGCAACAATGAACAGTATAACTGCTCCGCAAAATAATTCACCAGCTTTTACATCACAACCTATTCCTTATGTTTGCATCAATCAGCCAGTAAATTATAATTATGGTGTGGTTGAACCTGATGGCGATTCCTTGGTTTATTCCTTTATTAATGGATATATTGCTGGTGGTGGTGCATTAACTTATGCTGGTGGATATTCAGGTGCAGCCCCAATTCAAGGCATTGCTATTGATCCTGTTACTGGAAATATAAGTTTTACACCAACTGTTTTAGGTAATTTTATTGTAGTAGTTCAAGTAGATGAATATGACAGTCAAGGAAATCTTATAAGTACTACTATGCGCGACATACAATTTGTGGTTTTGAACTGTACTAACCAACAACCTGATGTAAATAGCGGTTTAATTTCTAATATAGTAGGAACAGCAAATCTAACTGGACCAATGCAAATTGAGCTTTGCGAAGGAAATACCTTTTCTTTTACAGCGGTTTATACTGACCCAGATGTAAATGACACTTTGAGTATTACCACAAATTTAGGTACCGTGCTTACTAATGCAACCTATACCACAAGCGGCACCAACCCATTCACAGTTGTTTATTCATGGACAGTTCCTCCAGGTTCTGCAGGTGCTAATACAACTTTTGTGGCTACTATTACTGATGGTAATTGCCCTATTTTAGGACTTCAATCTTATGTTTATGATATAAATGTGCTTGACCGCACCTTGGCATATCCTGATCAAACTATTTGTGGGGCACAAACAGCACAATTAAACGCGAGTGGTGGAAATGTTTTTACATGGTATGATATGGCTGGTAATCTTGTTCCTGTTGGACCACAGTTTTCTTGCAACCCATGCGATAATCCCGTAGCTCAGCCAACCGTTACAACCTCTTATGTTGTTCAAAGTGATTTAATGGGTACTTGTATTAATTCCGATACTGTAACTGTAAGTGTTGCCTCAAATTTTACTTTCTCTTTATCACAAAGTAGCAACAGTGCTTGTTTGTTTCAACCTATACAACTCAATTGTGTGCCCAATCCAGCTGGAGTATACTCTTACAATTGGACACCTGCCTCCTATATGAGCAATCCAAACATTGCTAACCCTATTTTAAATCCAACAGCTTCAGGAACCTATTGGGTACATAATACAGTAACAAGCGCACAAGGTTGCCAATATGTTGATAGTATGCAAGTAACTATTTCTCAGAGTGCGGCACCTATCATTACAGCTATTGCTGATACGGTTTGTATTGGACTACCAAATCAATTAAATGTTGAATTTGCAAGTACTATTCCTACAGTTTGTGCCACAACAACAACCCCATGCTCTGGACCAATCTTATCAGGGACACTTGGCACAGGAACTGGATCCAACTCGTCAACGGGCTATCCAGCCGTATTTGGAAATTTTTATTGGGGCGCCAGACATCAAATGCTATATACAGCGGCCGAACTGCAAGCTATGGGTTTTATTGGGGGAAAAATTACTTCAATAGCCTTTAATATTACCAGTTTAAATGCTAGTGTTTTACAATATAATGGTTTTGAAATCAGAATGAAATGTACTAGTGCTAGTGCACTAACCAACTGGGAAAGCGGTTTATCAGTAGTCTATCCAGCTCAAAACCACACTGTTACAACAGGTTGGAATACTTTTCAACTAGCCAATATTTATGAATGGGATGGAGTTTCAAATCTAATTGTTGAAACCTGTTTTAATAACAGTAGTTGGGATGATAACTGCTCTAATACCTTCACAAATACAGCTTTCAACTCGGTTTTATACTACCGTGCCGATATGGCGGGCGTTTGCTATAGTGGCACACCTACTACATCTACGCAACGTCCAAATATTCAAATTGGATATTGCGGTGGAACTGCAAATCCAGCCAATTACACTTATTCCTGGACTCCTGCAAATACGGTGAGTGATCCAACAATTCAAAATCCAACTACTATTCCTCCAGGTTCACCAAGTTACCAAGTTATTGTCACAGATATTGCTGGAGGTTGCAGCGATACAGCAATAGTTGTTATCCAAAATAGTGTTGTACCACCAGATCCAACCATAATTTCGCCCGCTCAAACATTTTATTGTATTAATGACCCAGCTTTTGTTGTGGCCACAGTAACTCCGGGAGGTGTTTGGACTGGTAATGGTATTAATGCAGCCGGTGTGTTTACGCCTAATATAGCAGGTGTTGGTAATCATGAATTGGTTTATACCATTTATGCATCTCCAACATGTTTTATTTCTGATACTTTATTTTTAGATGTAGTGAGTTCGCCTAATGCGAGCATAACTACAACTGATAATATGCAAATTTGCATTAGTACACCTGCATTTTTAGTTACTTCTGCTGTAGGTGGAGGTGTTTGGAGTGGTAATAATGGAATTTCTAATGTGGGCCTTTTTGATCCAGCCGTTGCTGGCCCAGGTACATTTAATATTATTTACACATTAGGTACAGGAAATTGTATTGAAGATGATACCATAACAATTACTATTGTTGATTATCCAAACGATTCATTAGTACCTTCTGGACCATTTTGTGAAAATGATTCACCTTACAATTTACAGTCATTAACTGCTGGTGGACTTTGGTCCGGAAATGGAATTACGGATGTTAATTTAGGGACATTTGATCCGGCTACAGCCACTCCAGGATTACATATTATCACCTATACCTATAGTGGGGTATGTCCTTTTGTTAATACATTACCATTAACAGTGAAGCCAAATCCAACAATTCCTTTGGTGTCAAATAATTCACCCATGTGCGAGCGCAATGATTTAAACTTTGTAACCACTACCATACAAAATGCAAGTTATTTTTGGAGCGGTCCAAATGGGTATTCTTCAAATTTACAAAACCCAAGTATATTAAATGTAACTTATGCTGATTCTGGCGATTATCAACTTTATATTATTGTGGATGGTTGTTTGAGTCCCGTGGCTACAAGCCTAGGTGCTATTTGGCCAACACCACCAACTCCTACAATCATTACCAATAGCCCATTGTGTGAAGGACAAACGCTATATCTTGAAACTGATAGTTTCCCTAATGCTACTTATGTATGGGCTGGGCCAAGTGGTTTTAGCTCTAACCTTAGAAATCCTGTAATTGCATACCCAACTGTTGCGAACGCTGGTACGTATGAAATCATTAAGATAGCCAACGGATGTTCAAGTTTAGCTACCGAAGTGGTAGTAGAAGTACACCCCACTCCAGTGTCATTATTTTATGCTTTACCCGAAGAGGTTAGTATGTTGAATCCTTTAATTGAATTCTCAAGTCAAGCAAGTACAGGTTCCAATATGCAATATCAATGGGAATTTGGTGATAATAACAATTCTAGCGATTTTAGCACAAGTCATTTATATAGCGATACTGGTACATATCTTGTGAAATATACAGTTACCGATGCCGTAACTGGTTGTGAATCAATAACCGAAAAAACTGTGATTGTTACTCCTTATTTTAAAATTTTTATCCCAAGCGCTTTTTCACCTAATGGCGATGGATTAAACGACATTCTTGAGATTTACGGCACCGCAGTTGATGAATATGATTTAACTATATTTGATCGATGGGGTGGTAAATTATTCCAATCAGGCAGTATTAAACAACACTGGGAAGGTAAAATTTCCAATGGACTCGATGCACCACAAGGAGCATATGTATATCTAATTATTGTGAAAGACCTCAAAGGTATTGAACATGAATACCGAGGTACGGTAACTTTGTTGAGATAAAATTCTTTTAAAATGATGTATGGAATGGCTGCATCTAAAAAATTAAAAGTGTGGCCATTGATTTTCGAAGGTTGAATTTAACCCAAGTTATGCATTTGAAATTTACTCAAATCATTTTGCTTCAATCTCAAGCACTTACTCCTACTTTGAATTTCAAAATAGCTCGCTATTCTTTCAATCCAAAACAGTCAGTGAGCACCTGATATTATTCCAAAATTTTGTTGACCAAAAATCCCTAATCTGGGTTAAAATTGTCAAATTGACAAATAGGATAAAAATTTAACATCCATCATTCATTCACCATTCATAATTCATAATTCACCAATCATAATTCACAATTCATAATTCACAATTCATCATTCGCAATTCACCATTCACCATTCACAATTCACCATTCATAATTCATAATTCACAATTCACCATTCGCAATTCACCATTCACCATTCACAATTCACCATTCATAATTCACCATTCATAATTCACAATTCACCATTCATAATTCACCATTC
>DAORKI010000019.1:0-24589 GCA_035439485.1 Bacteroidia bacterium | reverse complement strand
CCATTCATAATTCACCATTCATAATTCACAATTCACCATTCATAATTCACCATTCGCAATTCACCATTCGCAATTCACCATTCACAATTCACCATTCATAATTCACCATTCGCAATTCACCATTCACAATTCACCATTCATAATTCACCATTCATAATTCATAATTCACCATTCATAATTCATTTATTACAATCCCAATCTTAACCTAATGCCCGAACTTAATTTGGTTTGAGAACTGTAGGCCGTCACAAATTCAAGCCTAGCAAATAAACGTTGAACACCAAAACCAAGTTCAAGGTAATGATCAATGAGGTCATTTTTTAAATAGTGTACAGAAACAATCTCCTGCAAACGGAGTAACTTTAAGGCAGGAATTTTGTTAAAGAAAAAACCTTCTAAATTATAGATGCCATGTGCCTGAAAAAAGTAATCGTTAGTACTAAAAGCATAATAATCGAGCAACATAAAGTTACCTGTTTCTAAATTCGAAAACAGTGTTTTATTTCCATTAAAATGCATAAAATCCATAAAGTAAAAGGCTTTACTTAATATACTTTTACCAGCCGAAACCTCATAAGTAAATTCACCAAATAATTTTAAAGGTATATTTTGTGAAATGCTTACAGTTGCCCTATCAAAATATGTTTCGCGAGTTGAATTTTTTGTGTAACCCAAAGTATAAGCAATAATTAATTCAGGATACCTACTATCGAGCACCAACTTATAATCTGGGCGATTAAGGTATTGTTGCTTAAATCTTATTTTTATTTCGGGTTTAATTTTAATAAAATGATGAGACTTAAAAGCAGGTGCATTATTATTAGGTTCAACTGGATTATTGGAAATAAAAACGCGATTTTTTTTATTAACCAATGTGAATGTACTGTGGTTTACTGCGGCACTTCGATAGGCATAATCGGCATTTAAACTTAAATACAAACCATTCGAAATTTCGCTATAATGTTTTAGGCTTAAAAAATCTGATTTGTAAATTTTTAAATAATTTCTTTCATCAAGTAAGGTATAACTTGTATTTAAAATTTCAAAAATAGATGAAGGTTGATATTGCACAAAATCACTTCCTGCCTTTATTGAAAACTGTGCAAATTTTTTAGGTTTATATAAAAAACTATAACCAATTGAACCGTACCAAGTTTTATTAGCAAACCCGTATCCAATATCGGAAGCATAGGTCTTTCGGCTTTTGTTTTCATACAATTGCGAGTAGGATATTCTTGTACCTAAGGTCAGCCCTTGAACTGTATTAAAAAGTAAGGTTGATGCGGGGGAATTGATACGGAATGTAGTTTTTTCATAGCTATTATTATATTCATAACCACTTATTAAATCTGAAAATTTAAATTTATTATTTACTCTATCTACTGAATCTTTATATGGCTTTGATTCTTTTATAGTGGTTATACTATCGCGCCAAACATAATCTCTTTTTTCAACTTCAGTAAGCGGCACTGGTCTATAATTATTCCAATAGGCTGTATCTTTTTTATTAGCACCTTCTTTAATATCCAATAAATTATTATTAAAGAAATTGTCAGGAAAATTAGGATTCAACAAATAATTTGAATTCATACTTACATAATTTCCTCCTCCTTTAAAACCCAAAATATCAAAGGTGAAGGTGTAATTGTTACTGAAGGGCATCCAAACTTCGCTGTTCACAGGCAAATAAACTTGTTCAATATTTAAAGTGTCAACAAAATCAATTTGTGCATCTTTAGTAAGGTATAAATTGGTACTATGAATTCGCCAACTATCTTCCATAATATAGATAATACCAGCAAAGGCGGGGTCATTTTTTCTTTTTGGGATAACCTGAATTTTATTCACGAGTTGCCCCTGATCATAAAAGGTACCTATTAACTTATAACGATATGTTAAAAGAGCATTATTTGAAATAGGAGAAATAAAACCTCTTGCTCCTAAACCAACCACATCCATTACATTTTCATAAAAATTAAAAAACATATCACTTGCTTGATTGAAGCTAAACGCTTGATTGTTACCACTCACAAGCGATGAAATCATTATTTCCTTTATTTTGTTTGGCTGTTTAAAGTTATATTTTGAAACTGATTCTGACATATAAATAATTCCAGAGGCTGTGTCCCAGCTGGTATTCATATTTACTTTTAAGCCCATCACCCGATTGGGTTTCTTTTTTAATTTCTGAACTCCTTTAATGTAAACATCACATGAAAATGCTTCTACTTGCTCTTTGTAAAATTTACGCTTTTTGATGGCATTTCTAATCACAGCATAAGCAGGATCCTCGGCATCAGCATTTACGGTAAATTCTTTTATATTTATGGTTTCCTTTTTTAATTGAAAATTGAGTTCTAATTCTTGATCATTTATAGTAACTTCTTTGCTGATTACGCCAAAACCAATGCTTTTTACTGCAATTTTATATATTCCCGATTTTAATGACAATAAATAAAATCCATTTTCATTGGTGGTTGTACCAATTGTTGTACCCGAAACAAAGACACTAGCAAAAGGAACAGCTTCATTGTTTTCATCTTTTACCACACCTTTAATATTGGTGGCTTGCAGATAATTAAACGTAAAAGTGAATAATATGAAGAGTAATAATTTATTTATAAACATACAATTTTCCATACATGACGAATATAGGGCTATAAATGTTACACATCAAATAAATGTTTTGGTAAAATCTATCTCAAAATAAAAAAGCCGATTTGAAATTCATCAAACCGGCTTTTCATAAAACTTTGAATTGTTATTTGGTAAATAGCAATTCTCTGTATTTAGGTAGTGTCCAATAAGTATCATCAATCAATAATTCTAATTTATCTACCTCGTATCTGATGGTATCAAAATAAGGTTTTACTTTATGACAATAAGCAATAGCTTGATCTTTGGCATGATGCAAGTTATTTGCTTTTTTGCGCTCATCAATCATTTTCTCTACATGTGAAGTAATATTGGCAATATGTGCCGATATTGTTTTAATCATATCTAATTGCACACCTGCTGTGGTTTGAAATTCTTTACCTGAAAAAAGTTCTTTCATTCCTCTAACATTATCAACTAACATTTTTTGATAACGCAATGCTACTGGTACAATATGATTCATAGCTAGGTCGCCAATGACACGTGATTCAATTTGTATTTTTTTGGTATACGTTTCTAAATAAATTTCGTGGCGTGCTTCCATTTCGCGCTCATTCATGATATTGTGCGCTAAAAACAATTTCTTGGTTTTTTTAGAAACCAATGCATCAAGCGCTTCTGGGGTAGTTTTAATATTGCTCAAGCCTCTTTTAGCTGCTTCCTTTACCCACTCATCGCCATATCCATTTCCTTCAAAACGAATATTTTTAGATGACACAATGTAGCTACGTAACACTTTAAAAATTGCCTCATCCTTTCCTGAGCCTTTTGCAATTAAGGCATCCACTTCTTTTTTAAACTGGCATAACTGATCGGCCATGATCGTGTTGATTGCTGTCATTGCTAATGAACAATTAGCAGATGAGCCAACTGCCCTAAACTCAAATTTATTTCCTGTAAAAGCAAATGGGGAAGTCCTGTTTCTATCAGTATTATCCAATAAAATTTCAGGAATTTTGCCGATACCCAATTTTAAATCGGTTTTTTCATCGGGCGACATTTTGCCAGATTTTACTTTCTCTTCTAATTCATCTAACATCTGTGCTAATTGACTTCCAATAAACACCGACATGATAGCTGGAGGTGCTTCATTGGCTCCTAAACGATGATCATTACTTGCCGATGCAATAGAGGCTCTGATAAAATCGGCATTTTCGTGAACTGCTTTAATAATATTGATAAAGAAGGTAAGAAATTGTAAATTAGTTTTAGGATTTTTGCCTGGTGATAATAAATTCACTCCTGTATTGGTGCTTAAACTCCAGTTATTATGTTTTCCAGAACCATTTACACCAGCAAATGGTTTTTCATGTAACAGCACTTTGAAATGATGACGCTCTGCAACCTTCGCCATGATGTCCATCAACAATTGGTTATGGTCAACGGCCAAATTACATTCTTCAAAAATTGGTGCACATTCAAATTGATTTGGGGCAACTTCATTATGACGGGTTTTAACCGGAATGCCAAGCATTAAACATTCAGCCTCCATATCGCGCATATAATTTAACACACGTTCAGGAATACTTCCAAAATAATGGTCTTCTAATTGTTGTCCTTTAGCAGGTGCATGTCCAAATAAAGTACGCCCAGTCATATTTAAATCAGGACGTGCGTTATGTAATGCAGTGTCAATCAAAAAATATTCTTGTTCCCAACCTAAAGTAGCAATTACCTTGGTTACATTTTTGTCAAAATATTGACAAACATCTACTGCTGCTTTATCAACAGCGTGTAATGCTTTTAGTAAAGGAGTTTTATAGTCTAATGCTTCACCTGTGTATGAAACAAAAATGGTTGGTATACATAAAGTTTTACCAATAATGAAGGCAGGGGATGTTGGGTCCCAAGCCGTATAACCTCTGGCTTCAAATGTATTTCTTATCCCTCCATTAGGAAAACTTGAAGCATCGGGTTCTTGTTGCACCAATTGTCCTGCTTCAAAACTTTCAATGGCATTACCACTGCTATCAGGTTCAAAAAAGGCATCATGCTTTTCGGCTGTGGCACCTGTTAAAGGTTGAAACCAATGTGTGTAATGTGTTGCTCCTTTACTCATTGCCCATGCTTTCATTCCTGTAGCTACCATACCTGCCATTTTGCGGTCAATAGTGGTACCATGCTCCATAGCACTTACTACACTCTCATATGCTTCTTTAGGCATAAAGTCGCGCATTGCTTTTTTGTTGAATACTCTTGTGCCAAAAATCTCGGAACTCTTATCATAAGAAACCAAGGGTGCAACAGGCACACGTTGTAACACTTCATCAAATGCTTTAAATCTTAAAGTTGACATTGGAAATTGATTTAGATATTAATTTTCGATGCAAAAGTAATTAAAATATCTAATTCAGCAAAGTACCCCCTAAAAAAATAGGGGGGGGTGAGTAAATTTAATTCACTTTTTTTAAATTACCCCTTAAAAATATATATAATTTCAATAATAATTGAAAAATTAGTCCCTTACTATTCTAAATACTCTTTTTTCGTATTTTGACTTAATTTCCATTATATATAAACCTGCTGCAAGTCGGTTTGGCATAGGAAAATGAACTGTAATAAAACTTTTTGGTTCACAATACTGCTTTTTATATGCCACTTCTATACCCATCAAATCAAATATGCGAATTTCTATATGTTGTGTATCGGCAGCATAATATCTTACATTTATAAAATCATTAAATGGATTGGGTCCAACAAAATCAATTTTACTTGAGGGAGGATATGATATATTATCACCAGTTACCAAAAAGTATGCTTGTGCAAAATTTGGAATTCCATAGCCTTTTAAAGAATCGGGATTGCTATATTGGTCGCAACTTTCTTTTACTTTTTGAATTACTTCAGCAGCTGTTAAATTTGGTACAGCCTCCCAAAAGCTTGCACACATACCAGCAATTAAAGGGCTTGAAAATGAAGTTCCGTTTCCTACAACAAATATCCCAGGTTGATGTTGCCCAACTGTGTGAACACCTTGGGCTGCAACATCTGGTTTTATTCTTCCATCAATACTGTAGCCTCTAGAACTAAAATCAGCTCTAATTTCAAGTGAGTCAACCGCACCAACTGTAAGTATATTATCGGCATCGGCAGGAACTGCTATTCGGCCCCATGCATCATTTCCATTATTTCCTGCGCTATTGCAAACCACAATGCCCTTAGATGCAGCAGTGGCAGCGCCAATACTAGCCATTGCAGTGGCTCCATCGAGGTCTGCATAGGTATGGTTTTGTAACGGATTATCAAAAGTGGTGTAACCTAAAGAAGAATTAATAATATCAGCTCCAACACTATCAGCAAATTCAGCAGCACAAACCCAATTGAATTCTTCCACAATATACTCTGTGGGCGCATCCTCACTTCTTAATAGCCAAAACTTAGCCTTAGGTGCAGTTCCAATAAGCTCACCTGGTGAATTGCCAGCAATAGTCGATAAAACATAGGTGCCATGATAATGGTCATCATATACATTAGCATCTCCCGAAACAAAATCCCAGGTGCCTAAAATTTGATTATTTATAAATAAACTATCAAAGGTATCACAAAGGTCGGCAATCAAAAAACCTGCATCAATTACAGCAATTACTTTCCCATTTCCCATAAATCCTGCAAAATGCAATAAGTCACCCCCAAGCATGCTTACCTGCCCAAACGAATTGCCATAATCGGGTGTATATCTATATTCACTATCATTATTTTTTACCTTGAATTTAGATGAAGCAGTAAAATTATTATCAGATTCAAATTTAATAGGAGTAATTGATGGACTAGGACGTTTTACAGCTTCAACACTTTGCACAAAAGCCAAACTTTGAATATTTTGAATAACAAGAGAATCGGTACAATACACTGAAACAGCATTGAGCCAACGTGAACGATTTAAAATTTGAACACCAAGCGCTTCAATTTGATTTACATAAGATTCGTTTACTGGAAAATCTTCTATACTTAACGCAATTCCTTGATTAACTCGTCTATCAATAGCACGTTGAGATAAAAACTCGAGTGGTAAATTAATATTAAATGGGCTGTTATTTTTATCAGTAAACTTTATGACATAAATGGATGAATTTGCAGAAGCAGTTTCAAATATTTGAACAAAAAGGTAAAATATTAAAATGAATAATTGTTTTTTCACGTATTTGGTTTATTTTATAACTAATATTTTTATCAAAGGTTTAATTTTTCTGTAATTTAAAATCAAGTTTATATACAGTTCCAGGCAAATTTAATTTTATAATATTTCCATCAAGTTGTTCAGATAAAATTTTAATTAGCTCAAGACCAAGCGTTGACCTGCTTGGGTTATTAGGTTCACCTTCATAGCCTTTGCCATTATCGCCAACAACTAGTTCGAACTGGTTAAATCCATTTTCTAAAAGTGTGATGGTAATTACGCCCTTTTCAACATTTTCAAAGGCGTATTTAAATGAATTTGAAATAATTTCGTTCAATAATAAACCCAAAGGAACCAAAGTATTTAAATTAAAAAACTCAATCTGGAGGTCTGTTTTTAACTCAATTTCTTTATCAACATTGTAAGTTTTAACCAAGTCTTGAACCAATAATACGATATAATCATTAAAATTAATTTTTTTAAAATCATTTGATTTGTAAAGCTTTTCATGAATAAGTGCAATTGTTCTTATCCTGTTTTTACATTCTTCAAAAATACTTAATGATTTTTCATCTTCAACATAAGATGATTGTATATTGATAAGGCTATTTATTACTTGTAGATTGTTTTTTACGCGATGATGGATTTCTTTCAATAATATTTCCTTTTCTTCACTCTGTTTTTGAATTTCATAGGTTCTTTCTGAAATTATTTTTTCGAGTTTCTCTAAATCTTTTGTTGCTTTTAACTTTCTATAATTATCAAATAAATAATAAAAATATGCCAGTATGATAATGCTGCAAATAATAAACCAAATATTAAGGTAAAATGGAGTCTTAATCTCAAAAGGAAACTCAACTATTTTACTTTCTTCTCTTTGTTTGTTTAGTGCTTTGAGCCTAAAAATATATTTTCCAGGGCTTAAATTTGAATATGAAGCTGTACTGTTTAATACCCAAGGACTCCAATCATTATCATATCCTTCGAGCCAAAATGAATATTTCATTTTTGAAGGTGAAGCCGGATTTATTGAATTATATCCAAATGAAATTCTATCAACATTATAGGCTAGTTTTGGGTTCTTAGGTAGGCGATACCAAAAGCTTAAGTAGTCTTGTGTAGAATCAATGTAATCCTTAAAATTAACTTTAAATGATTCAATTTGCACCTTATTTGATGGGCTAATAGGCTGCAATTCTTGATCTGGGCTAAATTTGATTACCCCTTTTATGGTGCCAAAAAATAGGTTTCCAAATCTATCCTTACAAACCGAACGCGAATTGCATTCAACTCCTTTAAAGCCTTCATTAAATCCATAATTCTTAATTTGAGAAATTGAACCATCAGAATTAAATGTTACTTTATCAACACCTTTGTTAGTGCCTACCCAAAGATGGCCAGCTTTATCGAAAACTAAAGAATAAACGGTACCGGAAGTAAAACCATCATTAATACCAAAATTTGTAATTTTTTTACCATCCCACATGCTTATGCATTTATCGGTGCCAATCCAAACTCTGCCAATAGGGTCAGTCACCATTGAACCAATAAAATAATTACACAAATTTTCTTTCAAGCTTTGTGGTCTAAAAACACCATTATCGGCAACATAAATTCCTTCTCCTGTGCCAATTAATAAGCTGTTTTTTGTTTCACAAATACTATATATATTCATTACATGACCTTCATTCATTTTAGATAATGGAATGAGTTTGCCTTTTCTATATAAAAACAAACCTTGGCCAAAAGTGCCAATCCAAATGTCGCCATTTTTATCTTCATATATGGCACTTGCTTTTAAACGTGGTTCATCAGGAATGCCTGGTAATAGTGAAAAATTTTTACCATCAAATATTCTCACTCCTCTTGATCCACCAAATATTACTTTTTTGTTTTTGAGCAGGCAAATGCTTCTTAAATTGAACTTGTTGAATAGTGGATTGTTTTTATAGCTGATAATTTTATTCCCATCAAATCTGTGCAGTCCATTCATGTGTGTGCCAATCCATATATTTCCTGAAGAATCAGGTTGCAATGAAAACACCTCACCATCATTAAGGCCTTCAAAATCATCAAAGTAGGTAAATGAACGGTCTTTAAATTTTATAAGCCCATTACCTCGAGAACCAAACCAAATACATCCAGTATTATCTTGATAAACAGAAATTATTTTTTCAGTTGGTAACCCATTTTTCTTGTTATAGTGAAAATAGCCATTTTTTTCTTCGCAAAATACACCTGATTCAAATGTACTTATCCATCTTCTATTCAAATTATCAATATAAACACCAAAATATTTTTCTTCACCCAACACTGGAAGCGTGTTTGTTATATCTTTTGCCCATTGTAATTCACCATTATTTCCAATATTTTGAATTAAAAGCTGATTGCTATTCAATAAAATATTTAAATTGTTATTTTTATCTAAGTCCATAGACCTAATAGACTCTTTAGTAGCTCTGCTTATTCTAGTAATTGAATTTGATTTAATGGTAAACATTCCACTCATAGTTCCAATCCAAATTTTACCTGATTTATCTTGAACTATGTCAGTTATAACAAGCTTATCCTTTTCGGTTTGTTTTATTTTTACAAATCGATTATTTTCTAAATAGCATAAACCATCGCCTGTTCCAACATAAATTTTCCCATCCTTAGCCACTAAAACTGATGTGGTGTAGTTGTCGGTTAATCCTTTAGTATGATCATAAATGGTAAAAGATTTGCCATCAAATTTGCTGACGCCTCCCCAGGTTGAACTGATCCATAAATTACCTTGTAAATCTTCCTTAATATCAGTGATAATTTGCCCTGCAAGTCCATTTTCGGTTTCATATGAAGTGAACTCTTTGCCATCAAAACGACATAATCCACCGCCCGAAGTTCCTGCCCAAATATAGCCTCTTGAATCTTGAAAAATACAATTTACTTCACTTTGTGAAAGCCCGTCTTCGAGCGAGAATGACTTAAAATTATATTGTTGAGCAAAGCCAGTGGGTTTAATCACAAACAAGGCCATAAACAGCAATAGTGCTCTGAAAAACCTCGTTAATGAATAATATGAAATAGAGTAGGAAAGCAAAATAACCACAGATTAATTATTTTCATTTCTTTTAACTATCATGAAATAATCATTTTCAAGCGGCAAGTAGCCATATTCATAGCAAAAGTTATAGGTATTTCCTGTTTTAGTTTTGTAAATATGAGTGTAATAATTAAAGTTAAATCCTTTTTCAATGAGTTTTTTTCTTGTTGATTTTGATTTGCCTTCATCATTATCTACAAGTTCTTCCATTATTCTACGATTTTTACGTAAAATATTGTTGATATTGCGCATAACTGAGTTGGTATCGCTATTGGCTTTGTTGTTGTAATTATTTCTACATTGATCATTGCAAAACTTTTTATCGGCTCTACCAACAAGTTTTTCGCCACAATCTATACATAAACGTTCCATGTAAAGTTTTTGATTTTGTTTAACAACAATTTACAATTATAAGCAAAATTGCTTGAATATTGCTTATATGCATTAAAGAATTATGATTTTAAGAAGGTGGGCATGAAAAAATACTATATTTGCAACCCAATTTTTTTAGCACATAAAATGAATATTACAAAAGAAAAAGTTAGCGATTTAAACAGTATAGTAAAAGTAAAATTGAGTCCTGAAGATTATCAACAAAGAGTTGATTCTCAATTAAAGGATTTACAGCGCAAGGCAAGTATGCCAGGGTTTAGACCGGGAAAAGTGCCTGTAGGAATGGTGAAGAAAATGTATGGAAAATCGGTTCTAGCAGAGGAAATAAATAAGGTATTAAATAGCTCATTAAGTGAATACATTTCAACCAATAGTATTGAAATTTTAGGTCAACCTATTCCAGCGTTAAATCAAAATGAACAAATTGATTGGGAAAATCAAAAAGAATTTGAATTTTCTTTTGAATTAGGCCATGCGCCCGAGTTTAACGTTGAAATTGAAAACGAAGCTTTTGAATACAAAATGATTAAAGTGGAGGACACTTTAATTGATAAGGAAATTGAGGACATGCAAAGGAGGTATGGTAAAGTCTCAAATCCTGAAAAAGTTGAACAAAACGACCTTGTGTTTGGTGACTTTGTAGAATTAGATAGTGAAGGCAATGAATTAGAAAGTGGAATAAAGAAAACTTCAACTATTGCGACCGATAAAATTAAAAGTGAACAAGCCATGTCAAATTTACTAGGCTTAAGCAAAGGTGATCACGTTATTATTGACCCACATGCATTAACTAGTAATACAACAGATTTAGCCGCTATGTTAGGAATTACAGGACAGCAAGCGGAATCTTTAAGCAGTAATTTTAAATTTACAGTTACCAACATTAGTCGCGTAGAGCCTGCAGAATTAAATGCCGAACTTTACAATAAAATATATGGCGATTCGGTTACATCAATTGAAGAATTTAGAGCAAAAATTAAATCTGAAATGTCGAGCATGTTTAATGCTGATAGCGATAAGTTCTTTTTAAATAGAGTGGTTGCAGGTTTAGTAAAGAAATATGATTTACAACTTCCAGAAGAATTTCTTAAAAGATGGTTATTAGTTACCACTGAAAAAGAAATTAATGCTGAACAAATCGAAAAAGAATTTCCGGTATATGCTGAGCGATTAAGGACACAAATGGTTATCAATAAAATAATCAGACAAAATGGCATTGAGGTGAAAGAACAAGATATTCGCGACTTTGTGAAAGATTTAGTGGCAAAACAATTTGCTTCATACAATGGCACAGAAATGGAAGAGAGCGACTTGGAAGAAACAGTAACAAGAGTGCTTAAAAATGAAAAAGAATACAACCGTATTGTTGAAAAAATGTATGACGATCGTATTTTGAACTTTTTAAAATCAAAGCTAAAACTTAACTTTACCGAAGTTTCTTTTGAAGATTTTTATCATCAACATTAAAAATTTATTATAAACCATAAAAAACTACCCTTATGTTTTCATCAGATGAGTTTAAAAAGTTTGCCATTAAAGAGCGAGGAATAAGTAGTGCATCGTTGCACAGTTACAGCTCTATTTACAACGATTATATTTCACCAACAATTATTGAAGAACGTCAAATGAATGTGGCATCTATGGATGTATTTTCACGTTTAATGATGGATAGAATAATTTTTCTTGGTGTTGGTATTAATGATTATGTAGCCAATATTATACAAGCACAATTGTTATTTTTAGAATCAGTTGATTCAAAAAAAGATATTCAAATTTATTTAAACTCTCCTGGAGGTTCTGTTTACGCTGGTTTAGGTATTTATGATACCATGCAATATATTAATTGTGATGTAGCTACCATTTGTACTGGAATGGCTGCTTCTATGGGTGCAGTTTTATTATGTGCAGGTGCAGCAGGAAAACGTACTGCATTAAAACATGCTCGTGTAATGATACACCAGCCCATGGGCGGTGCGCAAGGACAGGCTTCAGATATTGAAATTACTGCACGCGAAATTCAAAAATTAAAAAAAGAATTATACGATATTATTGCTCACCACAGTGGCAAAGATTACGAAACTGTTTGGAAGGATAGTGATAGAGATTACTGGATGACTTCACAAGAAGCCAAAGATTATGGTATGATTGATGAAGTTCTAGTACGAAATGTATCTAAATAATTGATAAAAAGGTATGAAGTTTCATACCTTTCTTTTTTTATTACAATATTATTTATTAAAGTATTAGGTTAAGCAACAATTTTAACGTAAATACGTTACAATACTATGGACAAAACACCAATAAAATGCTCCTTCTGCGGAAGAGATAAAAAAGAAGTATCAATACTTATTGCTGGTATTAACGGACATATTTGTAATTTCTGTATTGAACAAGCCCATGGTATTGTTGCCGAAGAGGGAAAAGATAAAATTGCTAAAGATCCTAAAAAGTTAAATTTATTAAAGCCTGCCGAAATTAAAGCACATCTTGATGAACATGTTATTGGACAAGATGCTGCAAAAAAAATATTGAGTGTTGCGGTTTACAATCATTTTAAACGAATTACTCAAACTCAAATAAATGCTGCCGATGAAATTGAGATTGAAAAATCAAACATTGTTATGGTGGGCGAAACAGGTACGGGCAAAACCTTACTAGCCAAAACCATTGCTAAAATACTTAATGTGCCATTTTGTATTGCCGATGCAACTGTGCTAACCGAAGCAGGTTATGTTGGCGAGGATGTTGAAAGCATTTTAACAAGATTGTTGCAAAGTGCCGACTATGACGTAGCTGCTGCAGAGCGTGGAATTGTATTCATTGATGAAGTAGATAAAATTGCACGCAAAAGTGATAACCCTTCCATAACCCGCGATGTAAGTGGCGAAGGAGTGCAACAAGCGCTACTTAAGTTATTAGAAGGCGCTCAAGTTAATGTTCCACCTCAAGGTGGTAGAAAGCATCCTGAACAAAAAATGGTTTCAGTAAATACTAAAAATATATTGTTTATTTGTGGTGGTGCCTTTGATGGTATCGATAAAAAAATTGCTAGAAGATTACAAACACAGGTAATTGGGTACAATATTGCTAATGACAAGGATGAGATTGATAAAAATAATTATCTCCAATATGTTTCACCTCAAGATTTACGGTCATTTGGTTTAATTCCTGAATTAATTGGTAGATTGCCTGTTGTTGCCTATTTAGAGCCTTTGGACAGAAACGCTTTAAGAAGAATTTTAACAGAACCTAAGAATGCAATTGTAAAGCAGTATATGAAACTTTTTGAGATGGATCAAATAAAATTAAGTTTCGATAAAGCAGCCTTGGAAATGATTACAGATAAAGCCATAGAATTTAAATTGGGAGCCAGAGGCTTACGCTCCATATGCGAAACTATTATGACAGACGCCATGTTTGAGGCTCCTACATCAAACGAAAAAGAATTAAAAATTACTAATCGTTATGTATTGGATAAACTTAAAAAGAGTAACTTTAATAAGTTAAAAGTGGCTTAAATTTTATTATTCTACAATAAAACTTCTTACCTCTACTCCTTCATTAACATTACATTTTATATAATACTTTCCAGGTGCTACCTTTAATTGCACCTTAGTGTTAGAGCTAGTTAGATTTAACTGTTCAACAATTCTTCCAGTAATATCGTAAATTTCAACCCTATTTTTTGAACTGTAATCGCTATTTATAATATTAAAATTTCCATCATTAATGCTAGGAACAATTGTAAAATGCGGTTCATTCATATTTTTATTATTAATCCCTGAAACTACAGATAAATCGGCTTGCCAAATACCCCTTCCGAAAGTTGATATGTAAATTTTGTTGGCTGCTTCATTAATTTCAATATCACTAACAATGACATTTGGTAAATCAACACTTATGTTAATCCAAGTGTTTTGTGTTTCATCTAATTGGTAAACACCTACATCACAAGCAGCAATTAAACTATTTCCATTGGGTAAACTTTTAATACAATTTACAGGTAAATTAGGTAAATTAAAAGAAATATTTTGCCATGTAACACCTCCATTTATAGTTTTAAAAATTTTATTTCCAACACTAAACCCTGCCATTGTAACATAAGCTATATTGGGATTTGTACTGTTTACCTCAACACAAGTAAAGTACAAGGAATCGGGTAATCCAGCAGTTACATCATTCCATGTATTGCCCCCATCATTTGTATTGTATAATGAACCATTAATACCATATTCATAACGCACACGTTTTGCTGCATACAGCACATTGCTATTGGTTCTAGAAACCGCTAGTGCCGAAATTTCATTATATGCTACACCATTAAACGGAAAATTTGAAATTGAAGTCCAAGAATCACCGTTATCAGTGCTTTTCATAACATTGGCATATCCAATGTACATAGTACCAAGTTGGCTATAATCAGCAATAATTGGCGTAGTCCATTCTGCAACTTCTCCATTTAAATTAGGATAAATTCCATTGTAAGAAAATCCATTATCATATGATTTAGCAAAGTTACCATACTGACTTGAAGCAATATGCACATTGTCATCAATTGGGTCGAAAATATTATCCATTCCATCTCCTCCATATGTAGTACTCCAAGTGTTTCCATCGTAAAAAAATGTTGCATTATCTTGAGCTCCGGCCATTAATTTATTTGATAAATTTTTACTTGAAGAAAGTCTATAAAATGAAGTTACTTGCATTCCATTATTTAAGCCTGTCCACAAGGTAGGCCAAGGACTTCCATTGGTTGCATCATTCCAAGTTTGTGTGGCAATTGATGGTGTGCGATAAATACCTCCATCGCTATTTACAAAAACATTTCCTGTTAAAGGTTGGAATTTAATAAAATGAATATCACCATGCAAAGTTGGGCCATAACTTAATGTCCAATGACTTGCAGGATCAAAATTTAGGCCTCCATCAAATGAGCCCCAAACGTTTATTCCACCAACGTACAAATTGTTTTCATTATTAGGATCTACCGCAAAAGCCAAATCGTAGGAACCTTGCCCACCTGTGTCAAAACCATCATCATAGCCTAAAATATTTAATGTTGGTGAAATAAATTGCCATGTATTTCCTGCATTTGTTGATTTATACATTCCATAATAACCAGAATAAATATCAACAGCTATAGCATACACATAATTTGGGTTTGATGGAGCTACTTCAATTCTTATTCTTTGAACTTCACCTGTTGCAGGAATGCCGGTATTAAGCATAGTCCAAGTATTGCCAAAATCGTTTGATTTATATATGGCAGCATTACCTTGATTGGAAGTTGCGACCCAACCAGATGCAGCATATAAAACATTAGCATTATTAGGGTCTTGAGTTAAATCCCAAAATAATGAATCTAAAGTTTTGGTCCATGTGGTGCCGGCATCATTACTTGTGTACATACCACTGGTACCACAAGCTACAAGTTTGTTGCTGTTATTTTGATTAACAATTGTTTTACGGATTAAAGAAGCATCTCCATTAGTGAGTTGAAAACTCAGGCCGGTTTGAGTCCAAGTTTGCCCACCATCAATTGTTTTATAAACACCTAATCCATAATGTGTATTTCTTTTTCTGCCATTGAGTTGTAAACTAAAGCCAATATATTCAAAATCACAAACCGAAATATACATGATGTTGGGATTGTTCGGATCAATAGCAATATCACTGATACGTGTTATTGGTAAATCATCTGTAAGTGGGATCCAACTCACACCATTGTTGGTTGTTTTCCAAAGTCCACCTTGTGCAACACCAACAAAATAGGTAGAAGGCGTACTCGGGTGAAATGCAATGCAATTAATTCTCCCAATACCATTTTCCATATAACCTGTTAAATTATCTGGAAGAACATTTGGTCCTGATGGAATCCAAGTCAAATTTCTATCATTATTGGAAGCTTTTATGACTTCTTTTTCACGCGCCAATCGAGTTACTTCATTGATATAAACAGATGGATCTATTGGATTACCCACGCTATTGGTATGAAACTGAGTTTCCATCTCCCAACGTTTAAAATATTTCCATCCTTTTTTTTGTGAAATATCATTGCTGTTTTTCCAATGGTTAAACTGTAACTGCAATTCTTTAAATCCTAGTGAGCGGTCATTTTGTGGTTGAATAAATTCTTGAGCAAATCCAAATCTTGAGCTCAAAAGAACTAGGCATATTAATTTATAGAGGTTATTTTTCATACTTATGAATGGGTTATTTATTCCTAGAAAAAAGCTTGTTAAAATTAGTAATTTTATACAAAATTTCCTAAATTATACTTAAGCCGTGTTAATCAGTAATACCGATGTGAAATAAGTAATAGCCCAAATTTGCTTCACTAAATTTGTGCTAAACTTCGTTCCTATCGGCATTTACCACTGTTAAATTAATAAATTATTGGTATAATTTATTATTCACATTGGTATAAGATGCACCCATGTGCTGAACTGCAGATTTAATTAAGGTAATTTCGTTTGGCAAAGAGTTGATTTACAATGATGTAAGCGATTTAGCATCATCTAATGCTGAATTTGGACTTAACAAAAATTTAAAGCATTATACTGTCTCATTCTAGATGAATGATTACCTTTGCAATAGCATGAAAAAATATAGCATCATATTTTTAGCTATTTTTTATTTTGTATGTGCCACTGGCATATACAGTCATGCGCATTTTTGCGGTGGAGAGTTGTCTTCCATAAGTTATTCAGCCTTGCATGATAAGCATGATTGTGGTTGTGGTGAAGAATCAGCAACTGATGATTGTTGTAAAGATGTGATGCATTTTTACAAAGTTGATGCTCATCAAAGTTATATAAGTGTTAAGGCAACTGAAAAATTTTCAATTCAAATACCCTCCTTTTATTCCTACTATAAACTATTGGAGCTATGCCTTTTTATTGAAGAAATTGAAAGTTCGTTATCACATGCTCCACCTCCATTTTTGTTTGCCAAAGCAAGCAAATTGATTGTAAATAGTGTTTTTAGAATTTGATTAAGGTAATTACCTGACAACCTTAAAAAAATTAATACTAATCATTTAGCATTACGCTAAAATAACACTTAATACAATGAAAAAATTAATCATTTTAATTCAAATTACATTTATTGCAATTTTCGTTCAAGTTTATGCTGGGGGCGCTCAAACTGAAAAATTTAAAGTATGGGGAAACTGCGGCATGTGCAAAAAAACTATTGAAAAATCATTAAGGATTGATGGCGTTAAAAAGGCAAATTGGGATGTTAAAACAAAGGAAATTACAGTGAGTTTTGACCCTAAGAAAACTAATTTAAAAACTATACAAGAAGCTGTTTGCAATGCTGGTTATGATAACGATGGCTGCAAAGGAAATGATGAAGCTTATAATAAACTTCATTCTTGCTGCAAATACGATAGAAAATAATTAGTCATAATTAATGGCAAGTGCATTGGCAACAATTTATTCCATTGTGCTTGCCATTTTAAACCCAATTGAAAAATGTATAAATTTTTAGTTATGCTGCTGTTATGCAGCAAAATTACCTATGGGCAATTTACAAAAGCCAAATTGATTGCGAGCGGATTAACTTGCTCGATGTGCAATTTAGCTACTCAAAAACAACTGCAAAGCCTTAATTTTATTGATAGTATAGTCCCTGATTTAGAATTGAATGCCTTTCACATTTACTTTAATCAAAAACAAGAAATTGAATTTGACTTATTAAAGAAAAAAGTGGAAGATGCTGGATTTTTTGTAGCCGAATTAAAAGTAACTTATAAAAAAAATAGTACCATAAACTATCGAAAACCTTTTTTAATCTCAAGCACTTCATTGCTTCATACTGATAAATTCGATGAACAGAAAGAGTTCCAAGAATTTAAATTTATTGATGAAGGATTTGTGACGGCTAAAGAAAATAAAAAGTATCGCAAGACCAGAAGTGAAATGCAATTACCCAGAGATGGAAATGAAATTCCAATTATTTTAAATCAAAAAATTTATTATGTGTTGGCGCAATAGTCTTTTCACTTTTCTTCTAATAATTGGTGTATTTAATAATGGCTTTTCTCAAGAGTTATTTGTGGTTTCTGAACCTGCAAGCAACTTACCCGCAAAAGCTCTTTCAATGCGAGTAAGCAATAAGTTTATGAGTGGTAAACGACACCATATTTCTGGAAAGAATGAAGAAAATTGGATGCATAGAATCATTCCTGAAATAGGTATTGGACTTAATAAAAAATTAAACTTGCGTTGCAGTGCCTTCATTGCCAATTATTATCAATCAAATTTTAAATTGGAAGGCATTAACTGTTACCTAAAATATCGATTTTTTTCGAGCGATGATTTGCATAGGCATTTCAGAATGGCTGCTTTTTCAAGAGTATCAATAATTGATCATGACTTGTATTTTAGAGAAATAAATTTAGAAGGTGACAATGCAGGATTTAACAACGGAATAGTTGCCACTCAACTTTTGCATAAACTGGCCATTTCTGCTACTTTCGGACACGTATACTCACTTGATCACATAGGCGCAAGACGCCCTGACTTTGTTGCTGCTCATTCCTTAAATTACACCATTTCTACAGGCTATTTATTACTCCCTTTTCATTATAAAAATTATCATCAGCCAAACTTAAATGTATACTTGGAATTGAATGGAAGAAACAGTTTGTCTGAATACAACTCAAATGTTTACGATTTGTATCCTGCACTTCAACTTATATTGAAAAGTTATATGCGAATTGACTTAGGCTATAGATATCAAATTAAAAGCAATGTAGCCAGAAATGCTTATTCAGCCTTTTTACTTCGATTTGAATACAATATTTTTAATGCATTAAAGTAACTTTTTAATATTTTTTAAAAAATTACTCAAAGAAATTTACTTCACCTGTGGTTATATTATGAATGCCACCAGCAATTCCTATTTGTTTGGTGGCAATCATTTCGTTTAAAATAGCACTTCTTTCCATAATGGCTTTTACTGTTCTTTTTACATTAATTGCAGCAACATTTTCAACAAAAATATCATTTTGAGAATTTCTGTTTTCAGAAGTCGACTTTTCATCATCCACTGCGGGTCTAATTTTAGAAAGCAAAGAAGTTAAATTGCCCATTTCAACATGGTCGCATGCGCCTTTTACTGCTCCACATTTTGTGTGTCCAAGCACAACTATAAATTTAGATCCCGCTACTTTGCAAGCAAATTCCATACTACCTAAAATGTCTTCGTTAACTATATTTCCTGCTATTCGCACCGAAAATATATCTCCTAAACCTTGATCAAAAATTAATTCTGCAGAAGTTCTACTGTCAATACAGCTTAATATTACAGCAAAAGGATGTTGACCATCGGAGGTTTCATTTGCTTGTTGCAATAAATTTCTATTCACTTTTAAGTTACTCACAAATCGTTTATTACCATCTTTCAATAGCTCTAGAGCCATTGAAGGGGTGATTTTGTCTTGCATTTCTTTGGTTAATGTTTTCATTTCTGTTTTATTAAATTAAATTATCAAGCACTAAAAGTAATATTAAACAAGGTTTGGTATATTGGCTAAATATAGCATTAAAAATTTAAACAAATACTTTTCAAATTTATAAAACTATAATCTAATTAAGTTTAATTCGTGTTTTTTATTTAATGATGTAGCCCAAGCTAAATCCCATTGCAATGGAAGGCAAAATTTGATGCCCAAGTCTATTGGTTGAAAAATCGATACCTTGCCTTGGTAATTCTACCGCATCCTCGGGCAAAGTGCTTAGCAAATTTACTGTTTTATAGCGAAATCCAAAACCGAAATTAAAATCAAACAAAAACTTATTATTCATCAAAGGAACAAGCTGCCCTGCTTTTATATGGCACACATAACTATTAATCATTTTTTTTGTTGATAAAAGCTCTTGATAGGTGCTGGCATATCTTAAATAATATTCATTTTCTTCGTTTGAATATCTGTTGTAAATAAGTTGGCAACTGAAGTAATTATTATATTGATTCAATAATTTAAATTCAACATTTGCTCTAAGACCTTGTATTTTGAATTTCTCTTGAGGCAAATAATCCGTATAAGGAACTTTATAAATGTATCCCCCTTGTAGTTCAATTAACATGTTATGTTCCAATTTGAAAAGCATGCCAGCTGAAATATTTGGGGTGCTTAAATTAAAAATTTGCAATGGTTTTATCGTAATTGCTCTTTCCCATTTTATCATAGAACTTTCTTGTGCTGTAGCTTGAAAAGCAATAAAAAAAATAACCAAAAAAAATTTTTTATTCATAAAATTAATTAAGTTCAAAGGTGCTCACATAGGTGGTTTGCAGCACATTTGAATAGTTAAATATTTTAAATGAAGTTTTAGATGATATAATCATATAAGGGTAAGTTAAAATAATATCTCGAGGCTGCTCCATTTCTATTAACCCTTTTTCAACCGGGTTGCTAGGGTCAGAAATATCAAAAATAACCACTCCATTCTTTCCTTCATCGCAAACAAAAAGCCAGTTATTTTCGCCAGCTAAGCCATATGGTTGCTCCATTGAAATACTATTAATTAATGTTGGTTTTTGAGGATCAACAACATCGTAAACAGCCAATACACTTTGTGTCCATATATTCCCACAACCAATGGCATTAGTGCGTTGTGTAGAATAGGCTCTATTATGCAATACAATTACAGGGTCGCAACTAACATGATGCTCAATTTTTTCGAGTTCAACAGGTGATGATGGATTTTTGATATCTATAATATAAACACCATCAACAGCGCCTAAATAAACATAATTACCATAAATACTAATTGTTTCGATTCCATAATCAACTTTAATTTTGTTTCTTAAAATAGGTTCATCCTGATTGCTAATATCATACACTTTCAAGTAGTTTAAATCAATGGCATACATAAAATTATCTTTAATTGCAAAGCGCGTTAAAGACCCATTTTTACCTTTAGTGTTTTCATTGCTAAGATTTGCACTTTGCTTGCTACAAGAAAATATAGCTATTATAAAACTAAATAGAATTATTTTTTTCATCATGTTATTTTTACTTTTTACATTTAGGATTTGACAATTCACTTTCTTGCCAACCTACAAGCCACTTTCCATTACTATAATCGGCACATTCAAAATAACCACTATAATCGGTTGGCGCGTATTCTGAAGGCAAAAAAGTGTTTTTAATTCGTGTAACAATTTGGACTGTGTGTATTTCAGAAATATCAAGTACAATTAAATCGGGACCATTATCGGCATACAAACGATTGTCTTGTGCGCTCATATCCTTATTTCCTGGAATTTGTAAAAATGAAATTTTCACAGGATGAAGTGTATCGCTAATATCAATAATGTGAATGCCTTTATTGAGTTCTGAAAGAAATAAATATTGATTGTAAAGCAAGCTCTTTCCGGAGTTTTGAATTGGCTGTGGAGCAACTTGCTGAAAGTTTTGCAGCTCCGACAAACTCATATAAATTGGTTTTTGCCCTTTCACCATCAAAGGAATTTCTTTTCCACAAGACATCATTAACCCGCAGAAAAGTGGGTATATTAAAAGCAAGGCAATGCTATTTATTTTAAGTGACACTTGGCTTAAAGAGCTTAAAAGTAATATAAAGATAAAACATAATTGTTTATGCCACAACTACGTTAAAAAGATTTTGTTTGTTAGTCAATGGAAAGTTTGATTTTAGATAATTTATAGAACAAGATTTAATAAATACTAAATTAATCATGTATAGGAGCAGTAAACATGAACTGTTTTCATATGATGCTGAAGCAACTTCATTAGTATTTGAGAGTATATCAATTGGTCTTTCAACTAATTATTTACCTTTACAGCCAATTCCAAAATTCAATATGAACAAAGATTTCAAAGGGCCAAAAAAGAAATATATTCTTGATCACAAGGTACTTACCAAAAATATAGCTTTGGTGCTACGCGATGTAATTAAGGAAGGAACAAATTTGGACAAGGCACTAGAAAAAGTAATGAAAGCCAATAAAAAATGGAACTTTAGAAACAGAACCTACATTTACGAAACCTGTAGCGATATGATTCGTTATTGGCGCTTAATAGCCACAGCTGCTGATACCGACAAACACTTTACTGAAAACCAATTTTATAGGATTTATGCTTCATGGTTTGTTTATCGTGATAAAGAACTTCCTAATTTGCCTGCTTTTAAGGATATAAATACTGATATTATTGAACAGCGCCTTAGAAAATACCAAAAAATTACTAAAATAAGAGAATCTTATCCCGACTGGATGGATGAATTATGCAGGCAACAATTAGGAGCTTCATGGGATAAAATGGCAATAGCCCTTAATCAAGAACCAAAAATGGTATTACGTGCCAATACGCTTAAAACAACAGTAAATCAACTTCAAGAATTGCTTAACTCCCACCACATTGATAACGCACCAATACCATGGAGTCCCTATGCAGTGGAGCTTGTATTTAGACGAAATGTGTTTCGTTTACCCGAATTTAAGGATGGCTTTTTTGAAGTTCAAGACAGTGCTTCCCAAATGGTGGCAGATTTTTTACAAGTAAAACCGGGAATGAGGGTTATTGATGCCTGCGCAGGAACTGGAGGAAAAAGCCTTCACATTGCCGCTTTAATGCAAAACAAAGGACGATTAATTGCCCTTGATAACAAGGCATTTAAACTCGAAGAGCTTCGTAAAAGAGCAAGAAGGGCGGGTGTTTCAATTATTGAAACCAAAGAAATTGAAAGCACAAAAACTACCAAACGCTTGGCAGAAACAGCCGACCGATTATTATTAGATTTACCTTGTTCGGGATTAGGCGTGTTAAGAAGAAACCCAGACGCAAAATGGAAGTTACAAGCACATGAAATTAACAATTTAATTGAACAACAGCGAGAAATAATGGAAAGGTTTGCTCCAACGCTTAAGTCGGGCGGCAAAATGGTTTATGCTACCTGCAGCATTTTACCAATGGAAGGTGAAGAACAAATTAAGTGGTTTATGCAAAAACATGGCGAACAATGGATATTTGAAGGCGAAAAAAGATATGCTCCTACTCAATTTGATGCCGATGGTTTTTATATGGCTTTGCTCACCAAAAAATAATATTAACACACTTTTAAAATTTTATCTTGCATATTGTTTATACCTTTGAAATCAAAATTAATATTATAATAATCATTTTTAAAAATAAATACTATGGCTTTTGAATTACCTAAATTAGCTTATGCATACAATGCATTAGAACCCAATATTGATGCCAAAACAATGGAAATTCATCACACAAAACACCATCAGGCTTATGTTAATAATGTAAACGCTGCCATTGCAGGAACTGATGCTGATAAATTAAGTGTTGAGGAAATTTGTGCAAACATTTCAAAATACCCAATGGCGGTTAGAAATAATGGTGGCGGACATTACAACCACTCCTTGTTTTGGACAATTATGGGGCCAAATGGTGGTGGAAACCCAAGTGGAGAGCTAAGTGATGCAATCAATGCCGCTTTTGGTTCATTTGATAAAATGAAAGAAGAATTTAACAAAGCTGCCACCACAAGATTTGGTTCAGGCTGGGCGTGGTTAATTGTGCATAATGGCAAATTAATGATTACCTCTACCCCTAATCAAGATAATCCTTTAATGGATATTGCCGAAGTAAAGGGTACACCAATTTTGGCTCTAGATGTTTGGGAACACGCTTATTACTTGAATTATCAAAACCGCAGACCTGACTATTGCACTGCTTTTTGGAATGTTGTAAATTGGAATGAAGTAGCTGCAAGATATAAGGCTGCTAAATAAATATAATTTTAGTGTCATTGCTTGCTAATTGTGAGCAATGACGCTTTTAACGAAACATTTTGTTGACAAAATATTTATTCTTTTTTGTTACCCTATTTTTAGTGTCTACTAAAATTTTGTGTGCTGCAAATTATGAAATAATAAGCGATTCAGCCCTTATTCATGTAAACCACCCCGATAACAATATTAAGGCGACTGAATTAAATCAGAAGCACATAAAAGCTTTGAGATTAATTTCTAAATTGCAAAACGCCACGGTAGAAAATAAAAAAATTACTGCTGCTGTTTTAACCTTAACCTTGGGCATGCTGGGCGTGCACCGCATTTATTTAGGAACTGCACCATATATTCCGGCTGTGTATCTTTTTACTTTTGGAGGTGGTTTTTTTGTACTGCCAATTATTGATTTGGTGATGATATTGAGTACTAAAGATATAAGTAAATTCGAAAATAACAATAAACTACTCATGTGGGCAGGTGAATAGGCTAATGCATTATCATCATGCTTTGAAACGTGCTGAAGTAATTTAATTCAACTTTTAATGTTTCATATG